>JAYRVQ010000630.1:0-7478 GCA_041918465.1 Anaerolineales bacterium | reverse complement strand
GCTTTGGGCTTCAACACGGGACGCGCTTCCTGCAATCCCAGCGCCCGCACCTGACAGCCCTCCATCAGTGGACAGGTTTCACAGCGTGGATTCTTCGGCAGGCAGATGGTCGCGCCCAGATCCATCAATGCCTGATTGAAATCACCTGCCCTGCCCTTTGGTAAATTTTCTGCGGCGATTCCCCAGAGCAGTTTTTCGCCCTCGGTTGAGTCAGCGGGGATTTCCACGTTGAACAATCGGGTGAAAACGCGGCGGATGTTTGCGTCGAGAGTGGGTTCATCGAGGCTGAAAGCCATCGAAGCGATGGCGCCCGCGGTGTAGCGTCCGATACCGGGCAGTTTGCGAAGCGCGTCCACGGAGCACGGCAGTTGGCCATCAAACTCATCCACTATGACGCGGGCGGCTTTGTGGATATTACGGGCGCGGGAGTAGTAGCCGAGTCCCTCCCACTGATTCAGAACATCCTGCTCGGACGCGTCCGCCAAGGATTTGATTGTCGGAAAGCGCTCCATCCACTTCTCAAAATATGGGATGACCGCCTCGACGCGCGTCTGCTGGAGCATGATCTCGGAGACCCAGACCGCGTATGGATTCAGATGTCCGCGCCAGGGGAGAGTCCGCGCATGGAGACGGTACCATTTAAGGAGTTTGGCAGAAAGTTTCAAGCGAGCCATTGAAAAAAGTCTCACCCGTCGCGGGGAAAAGGATCATTCTGACTTCGATGTATTTGTCACGCTGACAGCCGAGCAGGATCGCATCTGCGGCGTGGGGGAAGGGACGCAAGCCCTTCATGGGCAGGATAACCTGTTCAATTCCGCTGGTCGTCAGGAAGTAGAATCCCATGCGCGGGAAATCACGCGGGGCGAAGGCAGGGTTGGGATTGGTGGAGGCCAGCCCGTCGTTGCGCGAGAAATAACGCGGGTAGAGGACGCGGCCTGTCAAACTCACCGCGTCAGGTTGAGCGAGGAAAGTCCGCGCCTGCGAATCGTCCGCGCCAAGTGGGGTGAGGCAGGCAGGGATGGAGTCCGCGCAGAGGGGTTCTGCGCGTGGGACGAAAGCCTCCGCCATCCACGGGAGACTGCCAATAAGAAGAAAGAGGAAAGAAGAAAGAAGAAAAGGTACAACAGGTGATGGGTGGCGGGTAACGAACAACGTGTGTACCTGTGTACCTATGTGCTCTTCTACTTGTGTAGTCGCACCGAAAATGGATGTTACAAGATAAAACAATTCCACTGCGCCGAGGGCAAAGTAGAAGTAGCCAACCCAGTCCACAGGAAAGATGTAGCGCCAGCCGGAGTAACGCGCCAGACTGGTGGAAAAAGCATAGAAGACGAAAAACACAAGCGGAAGCAAGCCTACCCAGTGCAGGCGTTTCCATGCCGCGGCGATTCCAACGGCCATGACGGCAAGATAAATAATTTCGAGAACGGAGTTCGCGGACGAAAGATGACCGTCCCATTCATACCAGTAAAGGTAGACGGGCGCGGATAGTCCATCGTAACGGGCGAAGACGGGCAGGACGAGGAGTGTGTCAATGGTATTGGCAAAAAACTGATTGGTGACGAAACCCACCACATAACCGGGTTGGTGAAGAATGGTATTCACCACAAAAGCGCTCATCTCTTCAGGAGTCTGTCCCTCGAATTGGGAAAAATTGGAAGTGGGCGACCCGCCGCTGTACATGCTGGCGACCGCCTTGATCTGATTCGGGTCATCCAGTGAAGCCTGCCCGGTGAGAATGAAATTGCGCACCAGCCACGGCGAGACAGCCAGGATGAGTCCCGCGGCAAAGAGGGCAGACTGTGCGATCCATTTTTTCCAGTCCGGCCAAAAGATGAGGAGCGCGAGGAGAAGAATTCCAGGCGCGAGGAACGCGGATTGAGTACGCAGGAGGAGGAGCAGTCCGTGCACACCGCCAGATGCAAATGCAAGGAGCCATCCGCGTCTGTCACGGAACCAGCGCATAACGATGAGCAGGTAAACGATCAACGCCAGCGTGGTGATGAAATCCGAAAGCAACATTTTCGTGTTGCTGACGCGCGCATCCGATGCCACCCAGAGACTGGTCAACTCACGGAAGATGGCGAGCAGGGCAACTGTCAAGCCAGCGGCGCGGCTGTGGAGTTGTTTGCCGACAAAATACAACGCGACAGGTAGAAGCGCAAGTACGAGCGTCTGCCCGAGGATGAGACGGGCGTAGTCCTGTCCGAGCAGAGCGTGCAGTCCCGCCAAAAACAAAATGAAAAGTGGACGCGTGGGAATCGGGTGAACAAATCCATAGCCCGCTAAAAGACTCTGCGCGTCGGAATCGTAGTAGGCCGCATCCGAGGAGGGAAAAGGCTGATTGTACGGCGGTGTGATGGGCGCGTAGAAACTATTACGGAGTGTTGTCAACGGGACGCTCATCCACAAGCCAATGGCGAGAAGCCAGATGATGAATGCAAGGAGGGTGTCGGTGCGCGCGGAAAAAGTACAACGTAAAGCGTAAAACAAAAAGAGAAATCCAGCCAGAAGTGAGAGGATGAGTTGCCAGCCAAGAATGGGGACGCCAGGTTCGCCCCAGTAACTCGCATCCTTTGTAATGCCAAGCCCTGTGAGAATGACAATCAGCCAGATGACGAGGAAAGCCGCGAAGACAATTCCAGCAGAGACAAAGACCGCGCGTCGCATCCGGATAGACTGGGGGTGGACTCCGTTTCGAAGCGCGGTCAGCCAAAGAAACGCCTGCGCCGAAAGAAGCAGGATATACGTCAACGCGGGGCGGGCGCGGACGAAGTAGGGCGCGGTCACTTCGGGGTTGAGATAACGCAGGAGAAACAGGAGCAGGCCCGAGGTCAGGAAGAGAAGGGAGGAGGAAATCGCGAGGACGCGGAAAAAGTTCGGGCGGGCAGTCGGATCGAGGTAACGGACGCGCCAGTCCCCATCCAAAGAACAGACGAACAACCAACCCGACGCGGCCAATGGGAGGAGGATGACGCCAGCCAGCGCGAGGCGCGCAAACGACAATCCTTCCCCGGGAATAACGATCAGCGCGGCCAACGCCGCAAGCCCTTCGAGAATCGAAAGCAGGAAAAAATACGGCCAGAAACGGGACATGGATATTTAAGAGTAGAGCGAGATTGCTCTCGCTCTATGGTTCAGAATTGAAACCCGCCGCGTGCAGGCACAACTTTGTGTGCATAGTTTTTCACGAACGAGAACAACTGCTCGGACAGGTTAAGCCATTCAGGCGAAGCGAGAATACGGCGCGCGTTGGACGCGTCTTCAGCCATCAGGCTGACCTGGATCTGCGGATGATTTCCGTAGATGGTCGCCCAGGCTTCGATGGGTTGCAGTCCCATGCGCTGAACGCCGGGGACGAACTCGCCGATGACGAATTCAAAATATTCCTGCTCGCGCTCCGGGGAAATATCCCAGGTCATCAAAACTTTGATAGGCACCGGGTCTCCTAGTCGCGTTGATACTCGAGCGTGATAACATGCGTCTCTTCGGGCAGTCCCGAACGAGTCACTTTGAGCGAGGCCTGTTTTTCCACAGAATTTGCGCCCAGTCCCATCTCTTTCAGGAACTTGTTGAGCGAATCAAGTTGGATCTTCGCGTCGGGTGTGGCATAGTGCATCGGAATGACCAGGTTCGGCTCCAACAGGCTGACAACCTCTGCGGCCTTGGCCGCATTCAGTCCACCACCGCCACCCACGGGCACGAGCGCCACATTCACCGTGCCAAGCGCCTCCACCTCCGCCTGCGAGGGGACATTCTTTAAATCGCCCAAGTGTGCAATGGTAATACCGTCATAATCAAAAACATACAACGTGTTCCGCACCACATCCTTGGCCTTTTTACCGGCCGCGTCAGTCTGCACACCGGTAATAAAAACGCCGCCGATCTCGAACTCACCCGGCCCGGTGATGACATGCGAGGTGCCCTTCACAGCGTCCGTGTTGTTATGTCCCGGCGCGTCGTGGCTTACCGTCACAATATCGGCCTTCAGTTTCAGCGGGCCATAGCCGATCGCGGAATGATCGAACGGGTCGGTCACCACCGTCGCCATGCCGCGCTCAGTGAGACGAAAACAAGATTGCCCATACCAGGTAATTTCCATGCGAAAACCTCCGGCCGCAATTATACACGTTCTGGAGTATAATGCCGCCGACTTTCACAGGCCACCATGAATCTGCTCAGCGTGCGCGCAGCGCAGGAACGCATACTCCAAAAGATTCATCCCGTTGGACAAACCAGCGTCCCGCTCGACCGGGCCGCGCGGCGTGTCCTTTCTGAAGACACACGCGCCGCGACCGACCTCCCCCCCTTCGACAATTCAGCAATGGACGGATTCGCCGTCCGTTCACAGGACACGTCCGCCTCACGCGTGACTTTGCGCGTGGTCGCCGATATCGCGGCGGGCGCGGCCCCGACAAGTTCGCTCGCGGCGGGCGAAGCGGCGCGCATCATGACCGGCGCGCCCCTGCCCCCAGGCGCGGACGCGGTCATCCCCGTCGAGGAGACGGATTTCATCGAACGCGGTGCAAACATCCCCGCACCCGCGCAGGTGACGATTACACGTCAAACGAAGTCAGGCGAAAACGTCCGCCCGCGCGGAAGCGATGTTCGCGCGGGACAAACCGTCCTTGTGAAAGGACATCAGTTACGCGCGCAGGATCTCGGTTTGCTGGCGATGCTGGGAATCGCGAACGTGCCGGTCTTCAACATCCCGCGCGTGGCCCTGCTCTCCAGCGGAGACGAACTACTGCCCGTTGAGTCTACACTGACCGAGGGGAAAATCCACGACTCGAACTCGTACACTCTATCCGCGCAGATCGAAGAGTCGGGCGCACAAGTTGTCCGCCTCGGCGTTGCTGCGGACGAACGCGCCGCGGTCGAAAATCTACTGAACATGGCCGCGGAATCATCCGCAGATATGATCGTCACATCCGCGGGAGTCTCTGTCGGCGCGTTCGACTTTATAAAGGAGGTGGTTGAGTCCAGAGGAAGCCTGAATTTCTGGCGCGTGAACATGCGCCCGGGCAAGCCACTGGTCTTTGGCGAGTATCGCGGTATTTCGTTGCTCGGTTTGCCGGGGAATCCCGTCTCGGCGTTTGTCACATTCGAGGTGTTTGTGCGTCCCGCCATCGAAAAACTGTCGGGGGTGGAGCCGCGTCCGAGACGGCGGACAACTGTCCGGTTGGCTGAGGCGGTCGAGTCGGACGGACGCGAAAGTTATCTGCGGGCGGTCGTCGGCGAGGATGGGTCGGCGCGATTGACCGGTCATCAGGGTTCGGGAAACCTGTTTTCGCTGGTTCAGGCAAATGCTTTACTTATTATCCCCGCTGAGGTAAAATCTCGGCCTGCTGGCCAGGAAGTAGAGGCCTGGTTGTTATGAACATCGAGGTTAAAAATGGACAAGCGGCTGTATAAAGCCTCAATCTTTTTGGTCGTGATCGGGATTCTTGTTTCGATCTATATGACAATCTACAAATTAACCGATAACAACGCCATGTGTCTGGGAAACGGCGGGTGTTCCGCGGTCAATGCCAGTAAATACTCGGAAATCTATGGCATTCCGGTAGGATTTGTAGGCGTGGTTGGGTATGGGGTCATTCTGGCTCTGCACCTGCTGGAAAACCGCAACGAGTTCATGAGACGAAACGCGATCCTGTTCCTTTTTGGGCTGGCGCTGACTGGGTTCCTGTTCACACTGTATCTGATCTATGTGGAGATCGCCATCCTCAAAGCGTTATGCCCATTCTGCGTCACATCGCAGGTGATCATGACCGTTGTCTTTATCATTTCCGTTATTCGGCTGGTTAAACAACCCCAATCGTAGGAGGATCAATATGCCCCGTATTCGTTGTCATTACACGGATTGTGTCTTCGTTGACGAAGGATTTTGCAGTGCCGCCGCGGTCGAGCTGGACCCGGACACTGGTTGCGCTACTTACTCCCCCTCGGACGCGGAAGCGGCCAAAGATGATTGGGATGAAGATGAAGAATTGGATGAATGGGAGGATGAAGAAGAGGAAGATGACGATCTTTGGGAAGAGGATGAAGACGAGATCTAACTCTGCAACGGCGGCCAATGGCCGCCGTTGCTTTTTATTTCAGATACCAATCCCTTCTAACGACTACGCTCTGCTCCGCTCAGGGCGGCGATTGGTTGCAAATTCATAAAGCAATATCCCGGCCGCAACAGATAGATTGAGTGAACTCGCGTGTCCGCGCATGGGCAAAGACACGGTCAGGTCACAGGCGTAAAGCTGCGCGGCAGAGAGTCCCTTTTGCTCGGAGCCGAGAATCAGCACCCAGGGACGCGCCACCTGCGCGGCGTGGTAGTCTCTTTCAGCGTGGGCAGACGTGCCGATGAGTCGTTGTCCACCGCGGCGCGCCCAGGCAGTGAATTCCTCGAACGTGGCGCGGAGAATTGGCTTCCAGAAAATTGTCCCCATGCTGGCGCGAACAATGGAGGGATGATACTCGTCCACGCCGCCATCGAGCAGGAAGAGCGCGTCCGCGCCGACCGCGTCCATTGTCCGCAGGATGGAGCCGACGTTGCCGGGGTCTTGCGGCGAGACCAAAGCCACAGACGAGGAAACGTCCGCGGCGGGGAGGCCAGCCAAAGTCAAGTTTCGTTGCGAGAGGAGGGCGAGGACGCCAGTCGGGTTGTCCTTTTCGGCGAGTGAGTCCATCACCTGTTTGGATACAGGCTGGGTCCGGACCTTTTTCGCATCCAGGCGAGGAATCAAATCGCGGGCGAAGCCACTGGTGAGCAAATCTGGCGCGTAGAGCACGGACTGGATGTCCCAGCCCGCTTCGAAAGCCTCACCCACGTGATGGATACCCTCAACGAGAAAAAGTCCCGTTTCGGCGCGCGCTTTTTTCTGACGCAGTGAACGCGCCTGTTTGACAAGCGGATTGGAAAGACTGGTGAGAAGTTCAGCCATGCCCCCATTGTAATCAAAAAAAATGACAGCCACCTTGAAGATGGCTGTCATTTTATTCATCTGTTACGGAGCCGCAACGGTCAGCGAGCCAACCATGCCTGCAACAAAGTGACCTTCGGTGCCGCACACGAGTTGGTATTCACCTGCTTCGGCGGGAGCCGTAAATGTGACCGTGGCGCTGTTACCAGGCTCGACTTCCACTTCCCAGTAAATATTTTCTTCGTCTTCATCGCCAAAATCGTCACCAACCGTGGTGCCTAATTTCATGATGACAAATTCATGGATCACCGCGCCCGAATTAGTGGCGGTGAGCGTGATTTCCTGGCCAGCGGGAATCACAAAAGTATTCGGGGTGAAGACAAAATCGGTAAAGTCCACTTTCAGGTTGGTGCTGGGGGCATTTCCCGCACCGCAGGCCGTCAAGGCGAGGGACAGAACGATCACAATCACAAACAGAGCAATTGATTTTTTCATTTACATTCTCCTTTTGGTTAAGGCTAGTATATAAAAAACACGAGGTGATTTTCAAGCGCCATAAAG
>JAYRVQ010000629.1:0-7323 GCA_041918465.1 Anaerolineales bacterium | reverse complement strand
TGGAAGCCTTCCTCGTATACCCCGCTGACTGCCATTGCTGTGACACATATCGCCAACAAGGTTTTGGCCGACCATGGCTTGAGCGGGATTTTGAACCTAGCCATTGGCTCCGGTCGTGACGTGGGCGAACTGATGCTCAACGATAAGCGCATTCCGTTGATCTCCTTCACCGGTTCAACCGAAGTCGGTATCCACGTCTCGGAAGCGGTTGCGCGCCGCTTTGGCCGTACCATCCTTGAGTTGGGCGGCAATAACGGTATTATCGTTTCAGAGAAGGCTGATCTTTCCATGGCGACGCGCGCCATCCTGTTTGGCGCGGTCGGCACCGCTGGACAGCGTTGCACGTCCACGCGCCGCATCATCATGCACAAGTCCATTTCCAATGACCTGACCCAGCGTCTCGCTAACGCCTACAAGCAGGTGCGGATTGGCGATCCGCTTCAGCCGGATACGTTGATGGGTCCGCTGGTGGCTGGAACTTCGGTGGAAGAGATGATGGAAGCCGTCCACAAGGCGGTTGCGGATGGCGGGGAAATTGTCTCTGGCGGACACATGCTCCCCAACCTCGGCCCGAATTTTGTTGAACCGACCATCATCAAGATGCCCGCACAAACTGAAATTGTCCACACGGAAACGTTTGCCCCCATTCTCTACCTGTTGGAGTATGGGACTGTCGAGGAAGCGATCAATATCCACAACGCGGTTCCGCAAGGTTTATCCAGTGCCATCTTCACCGACTCACTGCGCGAAGCCGAGACCTTCCTTTCGGCGGCTGGTTCGGATTGCGGCATTGCAAACGTCAACATCGGGACATCCGGCGCGGAAATCGGTGGCGCCTTCGGCGGCGAGAAGGAAACCGGCGGCGGGCGCGAATCCGGTTCGGACGCCTGGAAGACCTACATGCGCCGACAGACCAACACCATAAACTGGTCGAAGGATCTCCCCCTGGCGCAGGGAATAAAATTTGGAGGGTGATCAAAATATCTAAGCAGGCCATGCTTGAAGCGTGGCCTGCTTTTTCTCCATCATCTTGCCAGTGTACAAACAGAATTTCAATTTGGGGTAATTTGAATTTCTTGTAGGCAAAAATACGATACAATAAGTCTTATTTTTCAGTAGAATCTGCGTAAAACTCTCGATATTCCCCGTAAAGGGTTAGCCGCGTTCGCTTGTACTTACTTGCCAAAGGAACAGACGATGACGGAAAAAAATGCATCCACAAGCAAGACGCGAGTGTTCATATCCTATGCCCACGAAGAAAAGGAATTTGTCCGTAAGTTCAACGATAGCCTCGTGAAGGCGGGAATGGATGTCTGGGTGGATTGGCAGGATATTCCTCCTGCCGCGGATTGGCGTGCCGAGGTCAAGCGCGCCATCGAAGCGGCCGACGCGTTTCTCTTTCTCCTCAGTCCTGGTTCCATTACATCGAAAGTCTGTGGGGAGGAACTGGAATGGGCGATGGGGAACAATAAAAAACTCATCCCGGCCGTGATTTCGCCTTTAGAAAGCGGCGCGGCGATGGATAAGCGACTGCGTGTGCCCAATTGGATATACATGCGCCCAGCGGACGACTATGAAGTCGCCTTTCGCGATCTGATGGAAGCCATCAACACGGACCTCGAGTGGGTGCGGCAACATACCCGCCTGTTACAACGCGCGCGTGAATGGGACGCGAAGAAACGCAATTCCAGCTACCTCCTTCAAGGCTCTGATATCGAGGACAGCGAACGCTGGTTGGGCGCGTCCGCTACGAAAGAGACCCATAGTGTATTGCCGTTGCAGGTGGAATACATTCACACCAGCCGAAAGGGAGCCATTCAGCGCCAACGAAATGTTATGATCGGAATTGGGGTTGCACTGGTGGTCAGTATCGCGTTGGGGGTGATCGCCCTCGGTCAGAAAAATATTGCTGTCAAAAATGAGATTCGCGCCAACGAAAATGCTGCCACCGCGCAGGCCAGTGATCACGCACGCGCCACCCAGCAGGCTATTGCGGAACAGCAGAAGGTTATCGCGGAGCGGAACGAAGCTGCCGCGGAAGCCCAGCGCAGCGTGGCCAACGCCCAGATCTACCAAAGCCGCGGGGGCGAATTGGATGTCAGCACGCTTTTGGCGGTGGATGCATGGAATCGAGCGCAGGCATCCCAGGCCGCAGGCGTACAAACGCAAGCCGAAAATATCCTGCGTCACAACATTAGTTTTCTGTCAGCCCCTTTAGTACAGCAGAAACAGGGAGACAGTATCTGGACCATCGCATACAGCGCTGACCGTTCTGTGTTCGCCACGGCAAGCCAGAACGGTTCTGCCTGTATCTGGAAGGCTAGCACCGGTGCGAAGAAATATTGCGTCGATCATGGTGACGCCGTTTATGCCGCGTACTTTGCCTTGAATGATAAGTATCTTTTTACTGGTGGCGAAAATGGCAAGGTCATTGTGTGGAATGCTTCTGACGGGACCAGGTTCAAAACCTACGATTACGGTGTGCCCGTCTGGGACCTCGCGGTCAGCCCGAACGATCAATGGTTGGCTGTTGGGCTTAAGGCTGTCGGGCAGGAGAATGGGGTGACTAACATCTATATGCTCAATGATCTGGAGAGGCCTCCATTCAGGGTAAGCATGCCTGGCAGTGTGTTTACAACCGTGTTTTCTCATGACAGTAAGTGGCTTGGACTAGGCTCTAATTCTGGGGCGGTCTATTATTGGAATTTAGCTGAGGGTTATTACACAATTGGCCCGCGCCATAAAAACGCGGTATTCCACATATCGTTCAGTCCCGATGATCAATTTTCAGTTTCGTCCGGGGCGGATAGCACGGCGCGCCTGGCCCAGTTGGTGGATGGAGGGCAAAAATATGTATTACAGCACGGCGACTGGGTGGAAGATTCCGCATTCTCGCCCGATGGCACCTGGTTCGTAACTGTTTCGGACGATAACTCGGTGCGCATGTGGGACACCGTCACAGGCAAGGAAATCCGCCGCATGGAACATACTGACTTTGCGCAGGCGGTTACTATCAGTGCCGATGGGCATTGGATCGCCTCAGCCGGGAAGGACAATACAGTCCGTGTATGGGAGACGGATACAGGGGCGCAGGTGATGGAAATCCCATTGCAGACGAATGGCGGAACACTTGGATTCAGCCCTGATGGAAAAAAATTGATCGCGACCGACGAGAACGGAACTATCACCTTTTGGGATGTCTCCGCACTCTCCGCTCGCGTGGGGTACCTGGAATTTCCAGAGTATGTTCTTCGGGCCGTTTTCGGCCAGGATGGCAAATCCTTGTTTATCAACACCGATGACATGAACGTTTGGATGGTTGGCGCGGATCAAAGTTTGAGTGAGCACGCGGGCAATAAGGGGACACCTGTTCTCGTTGCCTCGGATCTGACCTTGTCCCTGGCGGTCAGCAAAAATTCCAAATGGGTTGCGGTTGCCAGCCCAAACAGCAACGAAGTCTTCCTGCAAAGTTTGACTGATCCCAAACCCGAGGTAGTAACGATCAAACCTGGTGATGAGCTCCATGAAATTGCGTTTAGTCCCGATAGCCGCTGGTTGGCGACGACGGGCGGGAGTCAGGGCATTGTCATGTGGAATGTGCAAGCCAGTTGGGACGGAAGCGAGCCTTCAAAGGAATTCAACTTGAAGGCCGATTCGTCCGTGTTTGCCGTGGCGTTCAGCCATGACGGTAAGTTGCTTGCCGCTGGCGAGGGCGATCAGACCACGATTTGGGACCTCTCCAGCCGCAAGTCACTCGATCCAATCTTAAGTCAGGTGGGGAACATCATATCCGTCAACTTCAGCCAGGATGGAAAATGGCTTGCCACAGGGAGTACGAACGGTTCGGTCCATGTCTGGGACCTGGCTGCGGCGGACAAAGGCCAGCCTTTCCTCCGCTTCGATGTTAACGGGCAGGTGTTGTCTATTGCGTTTAGCCCGAATGGCGAGCGGCTTGCGGTTGGAAGTTCCGATCCATTTGTCTATCTATTCGACATGCAACGAGGCGAGGAAGTCGCGCGTATCCCGCATGTGGATAAAGTGACCAGTGTGAATTTTTCCCCGGACGGAAAATATCTGGCAACCGCCTCACGCAAGGTGGTTGAGCTGTGGGAAGTGACTTCCATTCCTGTGATTTATACTGAGAGCCTGATCGAAATTGCCTGTCAGCGCCTGACGGAGAATATGAGTGATGCAACCTGGACGTCGCTCTTTTTTGAAGAAGATTACCAGGCGATCTGTCCTGATTTGCCGATTGGGATCAATTAACAAGAGGAGAATCACCATGCAAGAAACTATTCAAAAACCCAATTCCATTATGGACCTCGCCTGGCGATATTATGCTCAATTGGATGAAGGCGAACAAGTCCGTTCGCGGACGCAACGTCTCGTTTATCGCTGGGTGATTCTGTTGGGTGTACTCGCCACGCTTTTCGCCATCCTGACGGAGGTGTATCCAGAGAATTGGCCTGCGTTTGGCAATGAAGTGATTAAGGTGTTATTGCCTGTCGTTCCCATTGCGAGCTCGATCGTGGCGGCGTACTCGAATAAATTTTTTGGCAAAGGCGACTGGCTGGTGATGCGCGCGGGAGCGGAGGAGATCAAAAAGGAAATTTATACCTACCGAACGATCCTCAAAAACGATCCCAACCGCCGCGCGTGGATGGAGCAGCGACTCGCCGATATTTTACGGAGCGTGCAACGAAGCATGGGCGGGGAATTTGTGATGGAACCGTATCAAGGCGGCGTTCCGCCGCGTTACAACCCAAACGATCCCGATGACGATGAAGGTTTTTCGAATTTGAACGGGGATCAATATTGCCAGTTCCGATTGCTCGATCAATTGAACTGGCACAACAAAAAGGTTCTCCGCTATAACAACGAACGGAGACGGTTACAAGGACTGATTCTTGCAGCGGGCGGCGCGGGGACATTGCTGGCGGCTCTGCCCTGGAGTGGGTTTGGACTGTGGGTGGCTCTCACCTCATCGATTGCCGCGGGTTTCCTCTCCTGGCAACAAATGCGAAATCTCGATTCGATCATCAAAAACTTCAGCAAGGTCGTCATCGAATTGACCATCATCCATGGCCACTGGAAGAATTTGAGCGACGCTGATCGAACCGAGACGGAATTCTTCAAGATGGTTTTCCACACGGAAAATATTTTATGGTCGCAGAATTCCGAATACGTTAGATCCATGCAGGCCGCGATCACCGAGTCGGCGTTTGATAAAGGCCCGGGAGTTATTGACCGCGCCATTCAGGAGTCGATGGACGCGCAGGAGAGCAGGGACGCGTCCGCCGTGGAAAGCGCGGCAGATGTCCCCATCCCCGAGGCGAAAGTGGTGGATTCCGTCAAAGTGCAGGCGGTTACGTTGACGCTTGAAAAACTGGCGCAGGTAGTCGCTCCCGAAATTGCCGCGCATCAGGAAACTCTGCCGCAAGAAACCCCATCGCAGGAAACGCCGACAACGACGACTTAAATAAAATGAAACCCGTCACTCGACGGGTTTCATTATCTTGCCGACCTTCTTTGCATCATACGCCCAAATTTCGCCCGCCACGCCTTTTGCCAGGTAATAATCCCCCGCGCGGACGGTGCTGGCTCCCTCCAGACTCACAACGGTCACTTCGCGATCCGGATTCCCGTCTGTCAATTCTGTGAGCGGCGCCAACCAGGTGATCGCGCGCTTGATGCACACGCCCGGGCGAATCGCTTCGTAACTTGCCTCGAAGATCAATGGATCCACAGGCCAGACGTATTGCGGCGTGTCCATTTCACTGATGAGGATATCGCCGCGCTTGGCGGTCACAACCCGTCCGCTGCGCGTTGTGATAACAAGCCTTTGCGGTTGTCCATCCTCTGGTAAAAAGGGAACCATTCTCCGTTCCCTGGCCGCCCGATAGGCTTTGAATGGCAACCTCTGGAGAATGGGATCTTCAGATGTAATGATAAGGGGTTCTTCCATTGGAAAATTGTATCAGGAAATGTATGGCACGGCATCCGCAACTAATTTTGATTCTTAATCAATTCCCATTCGCTCTTGTGGGGTTTCCGCTAATGGAATGTAATATTCTTGAACATCCACTCCACATTCTCCGCCGTTGCAAAATACTTCCGATACGCGGATGTTTCGTTCAACATCCCCTTCAATGCAGTGAACAGCTCCGCTTGTAAATATGGATTCGCCTCGGGCTTTTCGTTCGATAAAATAATATCTTCATCATCCATGCTCACCGATAAATGTCCTCCTGCCGCCAGCCACTGCAACCCGATTTCGATCGCGCCCTCGCGCGCCGCCATCGCCGCCGCGAATTCCTGAATTGCCACGCGTCCGCCGCGCTGGTTGAGCGCGTATTTACAAAGCCCTGCCAGGCGGTTTAGAAAATCATTCGGTTGTTCCTCTGCAGGCGGGACAGCAAAGAGAAGTACTGTTTTCGGTTTGACGATCTCCAATGCCTTCCGCAATTCTGCAGGCGATGGGGGAGTGGTGTAAATCGCAAACTCATCCGCTTGCCGTAACTCGAAGCGTGATTTCCCTTTGGATTTCTCTGCGCCCTCTGCCCAGATCAGGGTTGAAGGGTGAAGATTTATAGTTGCAGATTGAAGGCGCATATCTCGAATATCGAATTTCGAATTTCGAAGTTCGATAGGCGCTTCTTCCACCACGCGGAATTCCTGGAATTGCAGTGTGGCCTGCTTCTGTCCGCGATAACTGCTGGCGCGCAGGGAATAGGCGATGTCGAATTTACTTTCCGCTTCCGGCAATTCTTCGCCCGCGCCACCCCACCATAAAAGACTTTGCGTATTTCCGTTTTCATCTTCGATATTCAAGCGCAGGTGTTCTTTGGTCTTCCCAATTTCCGACGCGGACTTTAACATGACCGCGCGCGTGGCTAACGTCAGTTCGGGATTCCCCGCGCCGAACGGAGCAAGAGACTCGAGCGACTCAGCCAATTCGAGCGTGACTTCATCCAACGCGACCCACGCGTCGATTTGCAAGGCCGCCTCTTCGCGGACCGTTGAGCCGAGTTGCGCTTCGACAGCTTTTCCCAAGCCTCGGCGGAATTCTGTTAATCTCTCCGCGTCGAGGGACATTCCCGCCGCCATGGGATGTCCGCCGAAGCCGCGCAGGATTTCCCTTTGCGACGCGATGGCTTCGGTGATGTGCAGTCCATCCACGGAGCGCGCCGACCCGCGTAGGATTCCATCGTCCGATTCGGTCAACAGGATGGCGGGCTTGTGATACCGTTCCACCAGTTTGTTTGCGACGATTCCCACCACGCCTCCCGGCCAATTTGGATGGGACAACACGATGGCAGGCTC
>JAYRVQ010000628.1:0-1802 GCA_041918465.1 Anaerolineales bacterium | reverse complement strand
CACCGGGGAGCTTCTTCCGTTACCGCGCACTACAACGAGTACGGTGTCGGTCCACAAAGGAAAGACACCCAGTTGGTGCCTGGCGGTGCGATGGCATCAAACAGGCCTTCTGATCGTGATCAAAGACACTCCCTGGACGCTCACCAGACGATAGTTACTCTCTTCAGGAATGTGTTGCCCAGCCGAGACTTGGTGATATTTCAAGGGTTGTAGTTCGTGAGATTGGAAATAAAATCAACTTAGCCACCCGACACTTTGGGAATGGCACGCGGAAAACGCGGATTTACGCTGATGAACGCGGATTTCTTGAAATTTACAATAAAAAACGCTTTTTCTCTGTGTTTTCCGTGCTTGTCCATGTTCTCCGCGTCCGTTTTCTAAAACTGTCGGCGTTTAGAAATCAACTTATTAAAGGTATGAACCATGCAACCAAAACAAATCCATCCGTGGTTTCGCAACGTGTTCCTGCTGGGATGCCTCCTCAGTTTCATTGCCGGCCTCCAACTCTTTTTTCTTTCCGAACAAACCGAAACGTACTTTGCCTGGACGATTCAATCCCGTCTCACCGCCGCAACGCTGGGCGGATTTTATTTCGGCTCGATGACCTTCGGACTGTTATCTGCGCGCGAAAAACTTTGGGCGCGCGTGCGCGGGCCCGCGCTCGGTTTGCTGGTGTTCACATCCGTTTCGCTTGCGGCCACGCTTTTACACTTGGACAAATTCCACCTCGACAGTCAAAATTGGCTCACCCTGACCGCCACGCGCAGTTGGCTCGCGATCTACATTCTCCTGCCGCCCGCGCTGGCCTTGTCCATGATCGTGCAGGGACGACTCCCCGGCGCCGACCTCGACCGGGCTACGGGATTTCCAACCTGGTTTCGCTTCATTCTGACCTTGCGCGGGGTCGCCGTTATCCTGACGGCTCTTGCTCTTTTCTTCGTTCCGCAAGCCATCCTCCCCCTTTGGCCCTGGTCGCTGACTCCGCTCACCGCCCGTGCCCTGTCCGCCTGGCTGGTCTCGTTCGGAGCGCTGGACCTGCATGCCCTTCTGGAAAACGATTGGCAGCGCGTGAAAGTGATGTCGGTCAGTTTCATCGTCTCGGCATTGTTTGCCTTCATCGCTTTGATTCGATATTCGGATGAAGCAAATCTGCTGGGTCTGGGCGGCCTCTTGTATGTTGTATACTTGCTGTCAATGCTTGGCTTCGGCATCTACGGATGGCGAAAAGCCGGGCTTGACGAAAGGAAAACAAAATGAAAAGCGCAAAGAAAGTTATTGTTCTGCTCCTGGTCGTGATTTTGTCCACCCTCCTGGCGGGTTGCGGCTCGCAAGCGACGCCCCTCACGGGCGCCGACCGGGAGGCTGTCCTTGCCTTCAGTGAATCCAAAACCGACAACCTGCTGGCCGGGATGAATGCGGGCGACTACGCCATGTTCTCCGCGGATTTCGACGCCGACATGCTGGCCGCCATGCCTTCGACTCAATTCGACTCCCTCAAAAAAGACCGGGATGCCAAGCTCGGTCTCTACCTGTCACGTCAGGTGGACAGCGTGGTTCAGCAGGGCGACTTCTACGTGGTATTCTATAACGCCAAATTCGAGAAGGATGAGGCTGTCGTCGTCCGCGTGGTGTTCCGCGTAACGGATCCACATCAAGTCAGCGGGCTGTGGTTCAATAAGTAGGAGCAAGCCTGCGTCCCCGCGCGGAGCAGGCGTAAAGTTTATCCTGTCGCCTGGCAGAGGCGCGAGATAGGTCCGCGATTCTTCGGAGAATGGAGTCAAGTAATGGAGAATATGCCTTCT
>JAYRVQ010000627.1:0-9703 GCA_041918465.1 Anaerolineales bacterium | reverse complement strand
CCGGCGCAAACTCCATCGCACCGTAATGAAAAATGGAAAGGCGGATTGACCCTCGTGAAAAAATTCCTGTTCCTTCTCATTCCCCTCGCACTCACGCTTGCCTGTCAGGCGGTGAACGGTCGCCCATCTTATCCAGACAGCAACTCGCCTGTCGAGCCGACGCGCACCGTTTCAGATCCTGCCGCGCCGAAGGGCATCACCATCGTCCGCCTGCGCAAACAGGACGGTGACCTGTCCATGCAGTTGGCCGCCGAAGCGTCCAAGGCTGAAGCGCTGGGGCAAATCCCTGTCGTCTATTTCGACGCCTCGTGGTGACCGTCCTGCCGCGTGGTATCCGCCAGTTTGGCGGAGGGAGACGAAGCGATCCTAAAAGCCTTCGACGGCATTTACCTGATCAAACTTGATGTTGATGAATGGAGTTGGGACCCGCCCGGTTTTCGATTTGATGGCATCCCCGTTTTCTACAAACTCGATGCGCTGGGCAAATCCACCGGCGATATGATTGACGGAGGAGCATGGGGAGAAGATAACCCCGAAAACATCGCGCGCGTGATGGATGAATTCTTTCACAGGCAACCATGAACCACCGTTTGGGGTTTCGGCACACTTTGCGCGTTCAGATATAATACCAGCGGGGTTGAACGCAAAAGTTCAACTCGCGAAAGGTGATGTATGCGCCACTTTTATTTTCTAATGATCGCCCTCCTGCTGGCTTCGGCCCTGGGAGTTGCTCAACCTGCCCCGGTCAATGCCGCAACGACAATCACGGTCAACACCGCGGAGGATGACACCGATCCCGGCGACGGGTGTTCTCTGCGCGAGGCGATCAACAACGCGAATAGCAATTCACAGCCTCACGCGGATTGCCTCGCGGGTTCCGATACCGACACCATTCTATTCAGCAGTGGATTTGGCACCGCCACGATCACACTTGGTTCCCCGCTTCCCGTCATCACCGATCCAAGCGGATTGGTGATCAACGGCGCGGGAGTCAGGATGACCGTCAGCGGAAATAATGCAGTCCGCGTCTTTGAGGTGGGCGTCGGGGCGACCCTCACCGTCCAAAACCTGACCATCGCCAACGGGTTTGGAATTGGCGGAGGCATTTACAATTCTGGAACACTCGCAGTTCAAAATTCCACCATCCGCAACAACGATGGCCTCGACCCCGGCAGTGGCGGAGGCATCCATAACAACGGCGGCACGGCCGCCATTATAAACTCCACGTTGACCGGAAATATCGCCACCTCAGGCGGAGCGATTTACAACAATACCGGCACAGTCACGGTCACGAACTCCACCATTTATGCGAATGCCCTCTGGGGAGCAGGAGGTTCGATCGTCTACAACGCCGGGACGATGACGATTAGAAATTCCATCCTTGCCAATGGCTCCGGCGCTAACTTATGTGGAGGCGCAGTCTTCGCGGCAGGGAGCACGAACAATCTCTCGGATGACTCCACCTGCGGCACGAGTTTCGTCCAAAAGACTCTCGCGGAACTGGCCCTCGGTCCGCTGACGAACAACGGCGGTTCCACCTCGACCTTTGGCCTGCTACCCGTATCTGTCGCGATCAACGCCGCCGACAACCCCTCCTGCCCCTCCACCGACCAGCGCGGGACAGTCCGTCCGCAAGGTACGCTTTGCGATGTGGGCGCATTCGAATCCAAAGTCAGTTTCTCCCTCGTGCCCGCGTCGTTGACCTTCACCAGCCAGCTTGTCGGCACTACCAGCGCACCACAGAGTGTTATCCTTACCAACACGGGCGAAGCGAATTCGATTCTCGGCACACTTTCCATTACCGGTGAGTTCGCCATCAGCAATAACACCTGCAACGGACAGACCATCATCCCGGGCGGAACCTGTTCCTTCAGCGTGACGTTCTCCCCGCTGACGGGCGCTGCAAAAACCGGTTCGGTATCCATTCCGAGCAACATCGCTTCATCGCCGACAGCACTCCCTCTCAGCGGAACAGGATATTCGGCTGTTCAGTTGCTCAAAGCGCCCACATTTGATGCGCTTGTCATTCCGCTTCCCTGGCGGACAGGCCCGCCGATCCGCTCGCTTCTGGCAGTGCGCGATTGCACGGTCGGACTTAGCCCGCCCTGCTCGGTGAAGTTTACCGGGCTCAGCTACAATCCCATCCGAACCGTTCAGCAGGCATTGATCAAAACCGGCGTGGCGGGAGACAAATATTACTTTGGATTATCCAGCCGCGCACTCAACGTTCCGGCCGGTGGACAATACAAAGTCGAGATTATTTTCTATAATGTCTACCTACAGATAGTCGGTTCGCAAGCGCTCACATTCACAGACGGCACACATGATTTTGAAACGCTGACTTCGTATTACACCGTGCCAGCCACATATTTCCAGATCGTGTTCCGCGTTACCTATCAGAAGACAAGCGGCACGGCGTGGTTCGACAACGCGTTTTTGATGAGAGCGCCATAGATGTTTCCGATCAAAACATGACTCGCCCCGAATTTAATCTTTAGCCACGGATTTCACAGATTTGGCCGACTCCAAAACAAGGAGTCGGCCAAAAAATTTAAAATCCATGATAATCCGTGTAATCTGTGGCGAATTTCTTAAGTTTGGGGTTAATCGTGTTTTGATTAAATTAATCTCACATCGCGAATGGATTGAAATTCGTGCCGCGGTCATAGTAATCCTCGCCCTCGGTTCTTTTTAAACGATTGACCACCGCGTACGTGACAGGAGTCATCAACGCCTCCACTACACATTTGAACAGGTAGTTGGCGAGGACGAGGGTCGCGAATAGACTCCACGGAAACACACCGAATAGGCAAGCCACCGTCACAAAGACCGCAGAGTCCACCAATTCGCCAACGAGAGTACTGCCAATCGTCCGCGCCCAAAGATGACGACCGCTCGTTAGGATTTTCATCTTTGCCAGAGTGAATGAATTGGTGAACTCGCCGCTCCAGTATCCTGCCAGCGAACCGAGCACGATTCCCCCGCTGGACATTCCTCCAAGAATGGAAAGATAAGCCGCGTCCCCGGCGTAGCCCTGCCAGGTGGATTCGCCGGGTAAAATTCCAATCAGCGCGAAAACAGCAGAGGCTAGTACCAGGCAAAAGAATCCCGTCCAGATGACGCGGCGGGATTTTTTGTAACCGTAAACTTCGGTAAGGATGTCTCCAAAAATGTAGGAAAGGGGAAATAGCAGTGTGCCCGCGTCGAAGGCCATTGGCACGCCGAAGATGCTGAATCTTAAATCCACGATCTTCGCAGAGGATGCCACGTTGCTGACCACCAGCACGGTCACGAAGACAGCCATAATGAGGTCGAAATAACGATAAGATTTTTCGAGATTCATGAAAACTCCATTTAGAAAACACCGCCATCCTGAGGGAGGGTCTCCCGCAGTTAAAGGACGGATCTCAGTGCAAGCGTTGCTACTGGGAATCGCCCTTAGACTTCGCTCTCTCGACAAGCACTCGGTCGCTCCGCTCAGGGCAGTGGGATGGAGATAACCTTCGCCTTCTCGATCATTCGACAGAACGAGCACAGATCGTCGGTCGAGGTCGGCTGTCCGCAATTGGGACAGGGATGCAGGCTGGGCGCAGATTCAACGGGAGTCGCAAACAGCCCCGTCTCACGCGCTTCGAGGAAGCGCAGGTAAAAGGTCAGTTTCGAGCCGGGTTTATCCGTCTCCAGACGATTGAGCAATTCTTTGTAATAAATCGAAGTCGAGCCGACTGCAAACGGACACTCCTCATAAATATATTCGATGCCGCGCAAAAGCGCGTAGGCCGCCATCTCGCGTTCGTAAAAGCGGCAGAGCGGCTTGACCTTGCGCGCCAGCCCCGGGGTCCCGGGCAGAACCGGGCTTTGTCGCAGGAGAAAATTTCCAGACCACTGCAACGTGTTCGCAAACAGCACCGCGGCTTCGTCATCAAGATTGTGTCCCGTCACCAGCACATCGTAGCCGAGGTCGCGCGCGATGCGATTCATGATGTGACGTTTTGCCAGCCCGCAGACAGCACAGGGTTTATCCTGCCCGCGATGGGATGAAGCCGCGAGCATCGGAATGGTCTGACCGTACTCCTGCGCCACATCCACGACGTGGAGCCTGAGTCCGTTTTCGGACGCGAATTTCTCGCTGAGACGATGCGATTCGGCGGAGTAGCCTATTCCCTCATCAATGCCGAGACCGATATAGAGACCGTCTGCCTGGTAGCCGAGGCGGCGGAGAATGTCCCACAATGAAAGCGAATCCTTGCCGCCCGAAACAGCGACAAGGATTCTTTTCTCGCGGCGAAACATTTCATATTTTTTGATGAAGCGTTCGGTCTGCTCAGGAATCCATTCCAGATAATGTTCCTTGCACAAGGCCAGTTTGTGCTGGCGCATATTGACCGAGGCTTTGGAACCACATTTTTTGCATTTCATGAAGGGTTGTTACCTGTAAGAAACGTGAGTGCGTCGCACCTTTCAGGCAGAGAAAATCCTGAGGGCAAGGTGCGACGCACCCTCAAACTATCCGCCAGAGATTACCGAAACCAACTTGACCACCTGCCCGTCTTTCAGAATCTCGTCATCGAGAATCATCTCGCCCTCGCGCGTGGCGAGCACCGCTTCAGGCAGGATGCTGATCTTTTGCAGGGAAGCCAGCAGGGTCATGCCCGCGCGGACTTCATATTCCTTGTCGCGCAGGATCAATTTGACGGTCATGCTTCGCCGCGGGTGGTCTTCAACCCGTCAATCAACTCGCTGACGTGGTCGAGCATGGCCTGCCCGCGGAAACTTCCGTAGAGCAAACGTGCGGCGGCCTCCTTGTTGATCTTCTTGGGCGCGCCAAGGGTGCGAGCCAACTTAAAGAGCAGGCCTTTGTCGCATTTATCGAGCAAGTCGAGAGACTTTTCAACCCCGGCGGCTACAGAGACTTTTCGATCCCATAAACGCGTCTCGGGCGGATAGGAGTCGTCCGACTGGTCGAACTCGAAGCAATAGGTGTGGAACAACTGGTGAGCCGCCTCATGGACATATTGCCACTTGACATGCGGAGCGGTCTCCTGGAAATAGGCATGCACTTGTTCTTTCAGGTTGGTCAGGCTTAGTTCAGGATTGGACATGCAAATATCGAAGAAGCGGAAAATGATCTGCGGACGGTACTCGTTCGGCGTCATGCGAATCTTCTGCTCGGTGAGAATTTTGAGATATTCGTCCAGCAAGGCTTCGGGGACTTGCGCCGCCGCGGCTGTTGTCAATGTCACTTCGATCTGGTTGTTGTCGTTCAACTGGCTTTCGGCAACATCCTTGGCCGCGCTCAAAAACTCCTTGAAGTTGGCAAATCCATAATTCCGCTCACTGAAGGCGGGGTCGAGACGGAGCATGGCATTCTTCAACTCCGCGGCCAGCACCCATTCCCCCTGGCGGGACTGGAGCACGCGGCGCAGGAGTTGGCGCGCTTCGGAAATATCAAAGGAGGGCGCCGAAGAGGATGCAGCCTCGCCGCCGCTTTTGGCTTCCGCAACAGGTTGTTCCGCGCCAACCAGCCGGTCATAGAAGATGAATTCGTCGCAGGCATTAATGAGATATTCCGCGCTCGCACCGCTGACACCCAACCCGACCACCTTGATGCCGCGACCGCGCAGGCGATGCACCAATTCCGTAAAATCACCGTCCCCTGAGACCAGCATAATGTGAGTGATATTGCTGGGGCCGCCAGCCATGAACTCCAGCGCGTCGATCACTATGCGGATGTCGGCCGCGTTCTTGCCGCGTTTGCTGGAGACGTGCACCAGTTCCACGCCTGAGCCGAGCAGTTCGCGCTGTCGGTCGCCACCATACGAGGACCAGTCCGCGTAAGCGCGGCGAACAACCACACGTCCAATTTGAGCCGCCGCTTCCAGTACCAGCGACCACTCCACATCCACGTCTTTCCCCAATTTATCGGAGGCGCTTATTTCGATGTTATCATAGTCAATGAAGACCGCAACCTGTGCATTGTCGTTCATAGTCATCCCTTTCAATATTTTTTCGTCACTGCGAGGGCGTTTTACCCGGAGCAGTCTCCCGTCCAAGGGAAAGATTGCTTCGGCGGAAAAGCATCGCCTCGCGACGACGATGTAATGGATACGGGTGAAACCCGCTTCAAAGAATAATTCTTTCAAGCAGAGTATATAATAAAGTGGAAAACTCGCATAGAGTCGGCGTTTTTGAGAGGTAATATGCGCATCGGCATGATGGCAGATACTTACAAACCGCACGTCAGCGGGATCACCAATTACATCGAACTGAACAAACGCTACCTCGAGCGCGCAGGGCACGATGTTTTCATCTTCACGTTTGGCGATCTCGAATACGAGGATGAAGAACCGCGCGTTATCCGCTCGCCCGGCCTGCCCCTGCAAAACACAGGCTTCTACCTTTCCTTCCGCTATAGCCGCGCCGCCAAACATCTCCTGCAAAGCATGGACATTATCCATGTGCATCACCCCTTCCTCAGCGGCAGGCTGGCTTTGCGCTACGCGCGCCCTCTGCAAATCCCCATCGTCTTCACCAACCATACCCGCTACGATCTGTACGCGCAAGCCTACCTACCCCTCATGCCCGAAGAGATCAGCGACAGCCTGCTCCGCACCTATATGCCGAACTTCTGCGAAGCAGTCAGCCTGGTCGTCTCGCCCTCCGCGGGCATGGAAAAAGTCCTGCGCGGGCTGGATGTGAAAAGCCCCATCTCGGTCATCCCCAACGGCGTGGAACTCGACCGCTATCACAAGGCAGAACCACTCCCCCGCGCCGATTTTGGCTTTGAATCGAAAGACATCCTTTTCATCTACGTGGGGCGCCTCGGCCCCGAAAAAAATCTGGATTTTCTCCTGCGCGCGTTTAATGGAGTCGCACAGGCGTTTGACCACGTCCGACTTTTGATTTTGGGAGACGGTCCCGCGCGTGCCGACCTGGAATCTCTCGCTTCTTCTCTTGGACTTTCGGCCTGTGTCCGTTTCGAAGGCATGGTTCCATACGACAAGTTACCTGCCTACCTTGCCATGTGCGATGCCTTTGTAACCGCCTCGGTGACGGAAGTGCATCCACTTTCAGTGATCGAAGCCATGGGCGCGGGACTTCCCGTTCTGGGGATCGAATCCCCGGGCGTGGGTGATACCATCGAAGATGGGCGGACAGGTTTTCTAACCGACGAGGACGCCATCGCCTTCGCGGTCAAGATGACGCGTCTCGTCACCGAACACGGACTGCGCTGCAAAATGGGCGAGGCCGCCCGCGAGGAATCCACCAAATACGCCATCGAACGGACCATGCGCATCATGCTGCGTTACTACGAGAACCTTGTCCAGGAGGCCGAGCCGCGTCACCACGGATTGCGCTTCCGCCTCCGCACTTTCATCGAGCAGTTCTATCCATGAAAATTCAACAACGCGTGGGACGCTGGGGCGAGCAGGCCGCGGCGGAATATCTGGAGCAAAAAGGCTACATCATTTTAGCGCGCAACTTCCGCACCGCACACGGCGAAGTGGACATCATTGCCCGTCAGGAAAATGTGCTGGTTTTTGTGGAAGTGAAAGCGCGCAGTTCAAACCGCTACGGCTATCCCGAGTATTCGGTTTCACCGAAAAAGCGGATGCACCTCCTATCCGCCGCGGAGAAATACATCCTCGAGCATCCCGAATTCACCACCTGGCGCGTGGACATCATCGCCGTGGAAGGCGAAACAGGCGAGGCGAAGGTGGTTCATTTTGAAAATGTGGTGGGGTGAGGAAAGAAGAAAGAGAAAAGAATTGCCAAATTAAGGTTGTGAGCGGGCGCAACGGAAACCAATGACGTAATCGGTATTGTCAGGAGAGTACCTGTACCGAAGCGAGGAGCGGACGCCGCTATCGAGGAAGACCCACGAACCGCCCCGAAGCACGCGGCTACCCGAAGCGAACAAATCCTCGCGGCCATCCGTTGCACTATAAGGATAAGACTGATAGAGGCTACTCACCCATTCCCAGACATTGCCTGCCATATCCAACAGACCATAAAAACTTGCGCCAGAGGGATAACTTCCAACTTTGGTTGTGTCATCTGTGCATCCTCCATCTTTGCCCCAATAATTGGCAAAGGAGCAATCAATCGAATCGCCCCACGGGTAAACACGCTTCTCCTTTTTATCATCGTCCCAACTGGCGGCTTTTTCCCATTCGGCTTCCGTAGGCAGGCGCGTCCCATCGCCACGCCATTCGCAATAGGCCTTAGCATCATACCAGGTAACGTTAGTCATGGGAAAATCATTAAACTCTGAATTTCCGTAATAACTATCGTGTGTATACGATGATATATAATATGGTGGATCACATTTTCCCGCTTCCACGCATTTAGCATACATTGCATTGGTCACTTCGGTTTTGTCAATCCAAAAGGAATCGAGATAAACCGTGTGGACAGGTTTTTCATCGTTAGCGCCATCCTCACTCCCCATGCTGAATTCTCCCGCAGGCACAAACATCATCACCATGCCATCTTTGGGCGAAATCCAAGTGCTACCAACCCATAATTTAATTGTAGCATCGGAAATTTCCATTGGAGTCGGCGGAGTTTCAGTCCCTGATGAAATAAAATCTCCCAAACCTATTTGCCAGAGGAATGCTAATACGGCAACGATAGCAGCAACAACCGTGGCAACAACTTCGGCTACCCTCACTAGTGGGGGTTCATTTTGCGAACGAGAATTATTTCCCATTTTCTTCATTCTCCTATTCAATTTGTAGTAGCAAAGGGTTCTAATCTTGCCATCCAATGTGGGGAAAGCCCCCGCGAAGTAGGTTGATGAAATTATACGTCAAATATTTTGAATGGGTATAATCAGGTTGAAATGACAACAATTTGAGACCTGACATGTCTCCACAGAAGCATATTTGACCCGCGCCGCTGTCCCCGCAATTGCCATAACAGACGCGCGTCTCCGTGAGACATGTCAGGTCTTCTTGGCGACAACCAGAAGACTATGACACTTCCTCCTCTCCTCCTCCTCGTCGGCCCAACCGCTGTTGGCAAGACGGAAATCGCGATTCAATTGGCGGAACGCCTCAACGGCGAAATCGTCAGCGCGGACTCACGTCTGTTTTATCGCGGCATGGACATTGGCACGGCCAAACCAACGCCCGCCGAGCGCGCCCGCGTCCCGCATCATTTGATCGACGTGGCGAATCCCGATGAGACCTGGTCACTGGCACAATTTCAGCAGGAAGCGCGGACGGTCATCGCGGACATCCACGCGCGCGGGAAGTTGCCGTTTCTTGTTGGCGGCACAGGTCAATACGTGCGCGCGGTGACAGATGGATGGAGTCCACCAGAAGTAAAAGCGGATGAGCGCTTGAGGAAAGAATTGGAAAAGCTGGCGGAGGCAAAAGGAATATACTGGCTACACGCAAAACTAAATATCCTCGATCCAGAGGCAGCTGAGAAAATGGACGCGCGCAATGTACGGCGGACAATTCGCTCACTGGAGGTGATTCTCACAACGGGAAGAAAATTCTCCGCACAACGCGGGCAGACCGACTCCCCCTATCGACTCGTCACCATCGGGTTGACCCGTCCACGCCAGGAATTGTATTCGCGTGTGGACGCGAGGATCGAGTCCATGTTCGCGGCTGGGTTCGTGGATGAAGTCCGCGGCCTGCTGGAAAAAGGCTATTCGCCCGACCTGCCATCCATGACGGGGATCGGGTAT
>JAYRVQ010000626.1:0-10226 GCA_041918465.1 Anaerolineales bacterium | reverse complement strand
CCTTTAACTTCCGTCACCTGCGCGCCTTTGATGATGGTCACATTGCCAGCTTCGGATAGTTTTTTGGCAAGTGGGGTTTCCATGGGTTTGTCGCCTTCGCAGACCACGGTCACCTGCCGGGCGACCGTTGCCAGTTCCCCGGCGGATCGCAGGGCCAGTTCGCCACTGCCGATCACAATGACGGTTTTGTCGATGAAGAGCGGGGCATACGAGAGGGCGGAATAACTAAGTCCCTTGCCGATGAACTCCTTTTCGCCGGGCACATTGAGCAATGTCTGGTGCGCGCCGGTGGCAAGAATGACTGCCCTGGATTCCAGGACGGAGCCGCCCTTGGTCTGGAGGATGAAGTGGTCGCCCTTCTTTTCGATCTTTTCCACCGAATCCATCAGGCGGGCGAAATCGAGGTATTCCAATTCACTGCGAAACTTGTTGACCAGTTCCAGCCCGCGGATCACCTGGTAATCCTCGATCCAGGGCAGGGAGATATGGTAATTGGTCTTGCCGCCCAAATCCGTGCTGACAAGCAGGACGTTCAGGCGTTTGCGGATGGCGTAAACAGCGGCTGTCAAACCGGCCGGGCCGCCCCCGACGATGATCAGGTCATACATGTTGATTCTCCTTCCGCTAGTAGGCGGCCTTGACCGTCTCAAGATCCACTTCGTGCTCGTCCCCGCCTTCTGGCGGTTCGGCAATGAAGCCTTGTTCCATCATCATTTGTGTCAGACTGCGCGAGCGTTTGATGATCTTTTTCGCCCGGGCCAGTTCTTCCTCAAACGTGGTTGGGATGCGCGCCAGTCCCTGCTCCTGGGCTTTCATAGCGACTGCCGCGGCCTCGAGCGGGAAAACCTCCCAGTCATCCATATCGGGCATGATGTGTTCGGCATCCAACTTGTCGCTCACATGGTCAGCCATCGCCTTGGCGGCCGCGAAGCACATTTCGTCCGTGATCGTGCTGGCGCGGACATCCAGCGTGCCGCGGAAGATGCCGGGGAATCCCAGCGAGTTGTTGACCTGGTTGGGGAAGTCAGACCGCCCGGTCGCGACCACAGCCGCGCCTGCCTCTTTCGCTTCCCACGGCCAGATCTCCGGGACGGGGTTGGCGCAGGCAAAGACGATGGCATCCTTGTTCATGGTTTTGATCCATTCGGGCAGGATTACCCCAGGACCAGATTTGGAAAGCGCAATGACCACATCTGCGCCCTTAATCGCGTCGGGGATGTCGCCTTCGCGGCCTTCCTCGTTAGTGATGTTACACAACTTCCATTTATCTTTGTATTCAGCTTTGCGCATCTCAAGATCTTTGCGGTGTTTGCCGAGAATGCCCTTCGTGTCGACCATGAGACATTTGGCGGGATCCGCTCCCCATCCGAAGATGAGGCGGGAGATGGCAACGTTCGATGCGCCTGTTCCGATGAAAGCGATCTTGACCTCGCTCATTTTCTTGTTGACCACTTTCAACGCGTTGATGAGTCCCGCGAGCGTGACAGTGGCCGTCCCTTGCTGGTCGTCGTGCCAGACCGGGATTTCGGCTTTTTCGCGCAACGTGTCGAGGATGTAGAAACATTTCGGATTGGAAATGTCTTCCAGGTTGACGCCGCCAAAACCCGGTTGGAGCATCAACACGGTGTTGATGATCACATCCGGGTCTTTTGTGTCAAGCATGATCGGGACTGCGTCCACGCCGCCGAGGTATTTATAGAGCAGGGCTTTGCCTTCCATGACGGGCAGTCCCGCCTTGGGGCCGATGTCGCCGAGGCCGAGCACGCGCGTCCCGTCACTGACGACAATGACAGTATTCCATTTGTTGGTGTACTCATACACCAGTTCGGGGTCCGCCTGAATGGCTTTGCAGGGCGCGGCCACGCCGGGCGTATACCAGATGGCAAAGTCATTGAAACTGTGCACCGTGCATTTCAGGGTGGTTTCGATCTTGCCCCGATAGAACGGATGCAGTTTCATGGCATCTGCCGCAGGTTTCTTGGCTTTTGCAAGCAGTTCATCTACATTCATGGGTTCCTCCAGTGATGTGTCAGGCGCCAGGTATCAGGTGACTTGGAACTTGACACCTGACACTTTAATTCGTCAAATACGAATCGGCGTAGATGACCTTGTTGAGCAGGATCTGCGTCGTTTTCCAAATCGCGGCCTGTTCGGGATCAGACATATCGAAGTCCGATATTTCGATTTCCTCGCTGTTGGCGGTGCGCTCGGCGATCTTGTTGTATACCTTTGCGAGAGGGGAAGAAGTATCCTTTGTCTCGATATAGCGGATGACATCGTTCTGTTTCTCGTCGAAGGGGTTGGCGATCATCATCTGCAAGCCAACACCCATTAGCATGGCGAGGTAGACACGGTTGATGAGCGGACGGTTCTCGTTGGGGACAGCGTTCGAGACGTTGCTCAACCCGACCGAGATCATGGGCGCGGGATCCCAGGCATATTGCAGAGTGCGGACAGTTTCAATCAGATGTGGACAGTACTGCTGGCAACCCGAAACGGTCAGCACAAGCGGGTCGATGATGAGGTCGCTCATCGGGAAGTCGATCTCCATCATGCGGGGAATCAACTGCTCGACCGCGATGGTGACGCGCGCGTCTGCTTCGACGGGGATGCCCTCCGAGCGCATGGTCAACGCGATGACCTTGGCCCCGTATTTCTTCGCCAGCGCGGGGACCTTCTCCAACCGCTCAGGCTCCGCGGAGGTGGAGTTGAGGATGGGCTGGGCTTTTTTGATGGACCTGAGCGCGGCCTCCATTCCATCCGTGTTGGTGGTGTCGATCGATAGCGGAACATCCACCACAGTCTCGACCGTTTCGATGATCCACGGCCAGACTTCGGCAAAGTCCTTTTTACGCGGGCCAAGGTTGATATCCACTGCCTTGGCGCCTGCCTCCACCTGCTTGACGGCCAAATCCATGAAGAATTCGCGGTCCCGATTGGTGAGCGCCTCCTTCACTTTTTCCGAGATGATGTGAATGTTTTCGCCGATGATGTACATGGGTTCCTCCAGTTGGATTTCGAATCAAGTTGCTTCTTGTTAATCGGTCGTTTAGAATTCGTCCTCGCGCGGCTTGAGGCGCATGGTCAGGAATACGATGTCCGAACATTCGCCGTCGGGGAACATGAAGTAATCTTCAAGCGTACAGCGGGGCGCAAATCCCATTTGTTCGAAGGCGCGCACCACTTTTGTTTTGTCCGCAATGACTTCTGCCACCAGCGTGGACAGTCCCTGCTTGCGGGCGAATTCGATCAACACGCGGATGATCTTCATGCCCAGCCCGCGCTTGCGGTAATCCTTGGCCAGGAACAACCGCACTTCACCGATGTGCCGTTTGGGTCCCTGGAAGAAATGCAGCGACCCGCTTCCCACGGCGCGGTCTTTCACGAGCGCCAGCACAGGCAGGATGTGTCCGTAATCCAGGGCCTCGCACCATTTTTGCAGGATGGCGCCGTCTTTCACGTTTTCCCTGAAATACCGCATATCATCCTCGCCGATGGGCGCGTATAGTTCATCGAGATGGGCGCGGTCTTCTTTCACCATCGGGCGCAGGAGAACGTGGACTCCGTCCTTCAACGTGACCATTTCACGAAAGGTTTTGATCTGGTCTGGTAGCATATGTTTTCTCCTTACTTCCCTCGGCCTGCGTCGCGGGAATTAGTGTTTCTCCAGCGCGGCCTGCACGGACGGAAATTTGCCCATGTCAGTGTGCGGCAGGAATAGTGCGGACGTGAATGCTTCGTAGAAACTATTGTCTGCTGATAATTCGATATATGTCATGCGCTTTGCGATCTCAGTGATGCGTTCACGTTTATGCCAATCGAGAAGTGCAAAATACGCGCCCTTCACAGAAGTGTTTCCAAGAAACTCAAAGCGCGACCAATCCATGTCGGGCAGTAGACCAATTTGAACGGCTTTCTCAACATTGATGTATTTGCCAAACGAACCACCCACCAAAACCTTGTCTGCTGTTTCAAGCGGGACGCCGACCGTGTCAGCCAGCACGGTGAACCCTGCGTAGATGGCGGCCTTGGCGCGCAGTAGATTGTCGATGTCGACGCGGGTCAGGACGATGTCCTCGCCTGATTCGGATTCCTTTCCCCATGCGACCACATACTCCCCGCCGTGCGCTCCCTCGCGGACCCTCGGGCTGGTCGCCGTTAAATTGACATTTCCTGCCTTGTCGAGGATTCCTGTTATGAACGCCTCCGACAGTAGGGAGATCAGTCCTGAACCGCAAATGCCCTTCGGTTTTCCGCCGCCGATGACGCGGTAGGTGGGCTCCAGCGAATCGCTGTTGATCCAGACTTCCTCGATGGCGCCCGTTGTGGCGCGCATCCCGTTTACGACGCCCGCGCCTTCGAAAGCGGGTCCCGCCGAGCAGGCGCATGTCACAAGCCAATCCTGATTGCCAAGCACGGTCTCGCCGTTGGTGCCGACATCGAGGAAGAGCGTCACGTTTTCCATCGTATCCAGTCCCGAAGAGAGCACGCCCGCGGTAATGTCCGCGCCAACGTAACTTGCCACGCCAGGCAGGCAGTCCACCACCGCTTCGGGATTCACATTCAGACCGATTTCGCGGCCTGTCATCAATGGCAAATGATTGACCGCGGTGACGAAGGGAGATAAACGGATGTTGTTGGCTGGAATGCCCAACAGCAAGTGCGTCATGGTGGAATTACCCGCGATGACTGCTTTCATCACCTGATCGGGAGTGACTTTTCCATCGTCCAATTTGACGCGCTTACAAGCGGTTTCCAGCAGGTTGTTAATGGAGTCCAGCACGCGCTGGCGCATTTCCTGACTGCCATCCCCTTTGCTGGCGTACATGATGCGCGAGATCACATCCTCGCCGCGCGCGATCTGACCGTTGTATTCGGCTACTTGCGCGTGCACCTTTCCACTGATCAGATCCACCAGCCAGAGCGAGACAGTGGTGGTGCCGATATCCACGGCGATACCCCATAGCGGAGCGTATTCGTCTTCGTGTCTGGGTCTCAGGTCGATCAGGCGGGCGGTTCGATCATCCTCCCGCCCGCTGGTTTCGAGGATGGCGGTCACTTCCCATTCGCCATCGCGCAGGACATCCCCAATCCTTTGCAGAAGCGGCAGGGAAATATTTACCTTTTCAAAGCGATGTTGCAAGCGGAGCGCAATTTGCAAACGCGACCAGTCGTCGGTCTGGTCTTCCATGCTGGGAGAAGTGAGGGTGAGATGCACGCGGCGGACAGTTTGCGCCGTCTGATAATCGTAATCGGCTGGGACAAAAACTTCTCCCACCACGCGGTCGGTTGTCAGCCGACGCTCGATCTTTTCCTGCGGTGGGACAAAGACGGAAACATCACCTTCCACGACGGTTTGGCAGGCGAGAGCATACCCGTCTGCAAGATCGGCATCCGAGAGACGTAACGTGCTTCTGCGTCGGACTTGTCCCTCGGTCACCTGTACCGCGCAACGGCCACAACGTCCCTGCCCGCCGCACGGCTGGCCGATATCGATGCCTGCCTGCAACGCGGCATCCGCCAGTAACGTGTTGGTGGGAACAACAACCGTTGTCAGTTTATTTTCAATGGTGAAGGTGACGAGATGTTCCACTGGGTTTAGGGTTGAACGTTGCAGGTTGAAGGTTGTTGTTCCTTGCGGAACTTTCAACCTTCAACCTTGAACCTGAAACTTAATTGAGCGCCTGTTTCATGAACGCGGGCAGGTCTACCGCTTCGCGCGGACCGACGCGAATCTCCCAATCGGGCAGTTCCGCTTCAAGTTCACCCGAGAGTACGGCCACATGTCCAGGCAGGACGACGCGCTTCTTCGAGACCTTGCTGGCGACATCGAAGCCCTTGATGGCTTTGGCGATGCGTTCGGCGTCGAACTTGCCAGCTGCCCACGCGGTGAGCACGGACATGCCTTCCGCGTCAGTGACGACCAGCCAGGCGGGAAGTCCGCTTCCCTCGACCTCGTTCGCCACCGAGAAGTAGGTGATGCTGAAGTTGGTGGTGATGAGAACAGGGCTTTCGGGTTTGGGCTGGTTGATCTCGTAGATGCCAGGTTGGACCTGGATCGGTTTCTGCGGGTCGGTATAGATATTCTCGCGCAAAACGAGGAGAGAGTAAAGCAGTTCTGGCTTGAATTCGTTCAAAACCACGAACCCCGCGTACTTGGCGATGGCCTGAGCCGCGGCAACGCCTTCATCCTTCGCGTCGCAGGGGAAGGTGATGGTGGGATAGCCCAACGCGCGGAAGTTGGCCTTGAGCGCGAGTCGGCGCACTTGCGTGGCGACTGCGAGACACTCGGCCAGGTTTTTGCCGCCGAGGTCGAGCACGATGTCTTCCACGCCTTTGGCCTGAACTTTTTGCGTCAGGTCGGCGAGGGCATCGAGCGAATCCGCTTTGAGGGCGAGGGCGGCTTTGCCTTTGGCGAGGTCTGCCAGAGCCTCAGCGTTGGACGCGTCAGCCGCGTACAACAACGGGGTCTCGCCTCCGCAGGCCGAAAGTCCAGCCTGAAGCGCCGCCGCGTCGCCGATGAGGATGAGTGGACGTTTGGTCGCGCCGCGCACGGTCTTGACCGCGGCGGCCATGTCTGCATCGCCCACCAGCGCGAAGCCGTCGACGGTGAAGTCCATGCCCACGTAGTTGACTTTGTAGGCGTCAGCCTTGGCCACTTTTGCGGCCAGGTCGGGATCGCTGGCCTTGACGCGGATGAACAGGCCAGGCTTGTTGTAGAAGGTCTTCTCGTGGCGGAACATGACCACTTCGTTGCCAGCCTTAACTTCCGTGCCAGCCTTGAGGGTCACGAGGCGGATGGGCGGCGCGGCGGACTCGGCCAGTTGTTTCTTCGAAGCGTCGCTGACGTAGGGGCACGAACTGAGTTCAACTTGCTTGGCGGCGAGTTTCATCGCGAAGGCCAGGCAGGTGGGGAAACCGCATTCCTTGCAATTGGTCTGCGGGAGCATTTTGTAGATTTGGATTCCAGAGAGTGCCATTGTGACTCCTTTATGCAGTAACCAACTCGCCGATGGCGGCTTTGACGCGCGTAACCGATTCAGGGTGGCGAAGCACCACGATATCCGCGCCCGATTCGATCAGGGCCATGGCGGTGACGATTTCCCAATTTATGGCACGGGCCTTCCAGTCGCCCCAGGCCTCGGGCACGCCTTCGCCGACCTTGGATTCCTTGGTCTTCCAGGCTTCGTAGCCAGGCGTGACCAGCATCGGGAACTGGGTCATGGCGTCGCCTTGCAGGGCGGCCATGCGCAGGCGCTCCATCACAGAGTAGCCGTATTCCATGCCGTAGCCGAGCGCGCCCGTGGTCGGGTCCATGATGATGCGGTCTTTGGGCATGCCCATATCGCTGATGAGGATGTTCAATTGCTTGGCAAGGTTCACGTCCATGGCGGTGCGGGCCTGCACAAGATGTCCGTTGGCCATGGCGGTGGCGACGATGGTGCGGTAGTTCTTGTCCTCGCAGATGCCGAGCAGGAGTTTCTCGCCCTTGGTCGCTTCCGCGACGGCGACAAGCAGATCGTTATCTTTTTCGACCTGACCTGGACCCCAGACGACGAGGGGCAGTCCGCTCGCGCCCAATACGGACTTGACGGCTTTCACCGCGTCTGCGGGCGAATCCTCCAGCGTCAACGCCAGGACGAGTAGGTCGGCTCCTGTTTCTTCGGCCTTTTTCGCCCATTGAGCGGGATCGGCCATCGCCTCGCCCCAGACTTCGTTCAGAAGTTGGGACCAGTCATCGGGCTTGCGCGATTTGATCTCGACCGCGACGACGGGTTTGTTCGGCGTGGCGGCTTCGAAGTGCATGTACGGCAGTGTCGTCTGCCCGCCGACGGTGACGGCCTTGGCGCGCGTCCCGCCTTCCGCGGCTGTCGCGCCGATGGTGATCGGGCGGACGTTTCCAGGCCATTTATCCTTCGGGATTTCGATTGGCATGTTGATTCTCCTTTGTTGAGGATGATTGTTGATACTTGATACTCGTTATTTGATATTCGAACATCGAGTTTCGAATATCAAATAACGTAATTACAATCCTGCTTTCTTGCGCGCTTCATTTTTGCGTTCGACAAAGACTTCCACAGGCGATTTGCGTTCCGCCTTGAGACCGAGGTCTTTCAATTCGGTTTCATCCTTCGCTGCCAAATGGCGGACGATATGTTTGTACGAGATCGTCGCTGCGGGATAGATGGTGCCCGCCGAGTTGTGGTTCATGTAGGCGACGCGAGTCTTTTTGTCTTTCATCATCTGCGCCGCGGCGACGAGCGGAATATCGGATGGAAGTTCTGCGACTCCCTCGCGCATGACCTGTTCAGCGGTCAACTCGCCGACGTTCTCGCGGTGATAAGCGCTGACCAACTCTTCGTATCCAACAACTCCCACGCCCTCGCCTTCGTCACCGAGCACAACCATCTCTTCAGCGTTGTTGTCAATCAGAAAGCGGGCGATGTCAACGATAAGGGTGTCTGTTTTGCAGGTTGGCACGCCGATGGTCATCAGGTCGCGGACGAGTTTTGAATCAGTCATTGAATGAAGCGAACCCTAACACTTTCAACGCACGCGGATAAGGTACTTTTGGGGTTCATTCGAACGTCAAAACCATATCCGGTTAATTCTCCTTGAACGGGTCTCGACCATACCTGAATATCATCAAAGAAGAACAGAGCCTCGTATGGTCCGTAGACGACCGAAAGTTTATGGAATCCGTTTTCGAAGGATTTATCCTTTACGACATATTCAAACTCTTTATCTAATCCAAAAGAACTGTAAGCGATTCGGATTCGACCATTTTCATTGATTAGATAATTATCCCAATCAATGCCATCGTTCATGTCCAAGCCAAACTCGCCATTTCCAGATACATAGGTAATATCGATTTCAAATACATCGATTGGCTTGGAAAATTTGCTACGGACAAGAAACTCGCGATAATCTTGCGTTTCATTCGTAAAATTAAAACAGGCCTGCCCTCCGTATTGCTCAACTGTATACTTAAGTTCGGGGCCACCGAACCAATCTAAATACCATTTTTCTTGGTTAAAGGTCTCTTCAATAAAATCATCTAGCGCGGTTAAATTTGATTCAGACTGCTTCTGTACGGTTGAGTTAGGTGCCGTAGATATCTGAAAAAGTTGTGGATTTGACAACCAAATTGCAACACCAATCAACGCCATCCCTACTACTGCTGAAAAGAGCCTTATCCTCCACGAAACAACCGGGATTTTCAGTCTTTCAATTTCGATTCCCCCGCCAAATAGCGAAACGAAAATTGCAACTCCTCCTAATAATGCTAAGATTCCAGAAGCATCCATGGGGTTTTAATCCGAATATTTTTCCGAAATTGGGGATTGGAAAAATGAAATTTTCCAATCCCCAATTCTTCGTTTTCTAGAACATCGGCTCCATCACCATCGCGGGATGATTGTGCGCTTCGAGATAGGCAAGCAACTCATCCACGGTGGTGGCGACGCTGGCATCCGCGATGCGGGACATGAAGTCGGGGTCACCTTCGCGTTCGCAGACGGCCTTGAACTCCTCGGCCATGGATTCTTTCAGCACAGACGACATCCACACGATGCGTTTGAAGCCGCCATCGGACGAGATGAACTTGGGGCTGATGAGGTAGAACTTGCCGACGCCCATCACGCCCGGGGTCTGGAGACCGCCGCCCGCGATACCCGCCAGAGTCGAGAACGTCATGCCCGCGGGAGTCATGGCCGTGTCTTCGCGGCTTAGAACCATCACGCCATTAGATTCGGGGATGAGCATCACGATGCACTCGAAACAGCCGCAGGCCGTCATTGGGTTTTCCATGATGGAGTACATCGAAACTTCATTGACCACACCATGCGATCCCATGGCCGCGTATTCGTTGGTGCCAGTCCAGTAGCCTTTGCGGTCGTCAAGCAGTTTGCCGAGTTTGATGGGCTGGTTCGGGCCAGTCGGGTTGATGCTGAACGAGGCTTTGCAGTCCAGCCAGTTGTACGCGCCGCACAAGCCGAGGCGTTCGGGTGAGACCACGCAGACATGGTTCGGCGCGAAGGACTGGCACAATGTGCAGGAGTAGAACTCGTCCACTTTGTTGTCGGTCAGGTCGGCGAGGCGTTTATTGCGGAAGTCGTACGCGGCGCGGGCTTTATCCAGCCATTCGGCATGGAGCGCGGGGTCAGTGACGATGGTGACTTGCACCTTATCCACAATGGCGCCAAAATCTTCGTGGAACCTGGCGT
>JAYRVQ010000625.1:0-3294 GCA_041918465.1 Anaerolineales bacterium | reverse complement strand
GCTGACATCGATCCGATAAAACAGGAAGGCGGCGAAAAGCAACATCAGCGCTTCGATGCCAAAGACAATCAGGTAGCCGTTCAGCGCGGAACCTGTGACTTGCGTGCCCACGTCCGCGACGATGCCTGCCAGGAAGAGTCCCACGAGACGCGAGAGGCCGTTCGAGAAGCCCCACGCGCCGATGTAGAGTCCCACCTGTTCGGGGACGGTCAGGTCGAACATCAGCGAGAGGTTCGCGACGGTGGAGAGTCCCGTACCGAAGCCCAACAGCACGAGGCCCGCATAGAAGACTCCGCTCGAATGCAAAATACCGCTGGCGAGGATGGTGAGGAAACCCAACAACGCGCCGAGGTTGCCCGTCTGGGCGAGACGGCGCTTGGGGACGCGTCCCTCCAGCGCACCCGCGAGAGCAAAAGCCAGCAGGGTGAATGTCCCCATGATGGAGACGAAGCGCGAGGTCTGCTCGATGGTCATGCCGAAGGCCTGCGCGCCGAACGGTTCGAGCAGCACGTCCTGTCCGAGAAGCGCGGCGAGGAGCAGGAGCAGGTAGACGAAGAAGACGCGTGCCACGGGGTTGGACAGAATCGCGTCCGCCATCTGCTTGACGGTGTACGCCTCGGCGCGTGTACTTTGAGCGGATTCCCCGCCCGAGCGTGGTTCCAGCTTGAAGAGGCCGAGCAGGCCCAAGGTCAGGGCGGAGGCGGCGACGAGGTTGAAGGCGCGCGTCAAAATTTCGGGAGAGTACGTCGGGACGAGTCGGCTGAGGGTGAGTCCCGTTGCGATCAGTCCGAGGATCATCATGGTGAACATGACGGCGACGGTGCGGCCGCGTCCCTTTTCGCCTGAGAGTTCGGAGGCGAGCGAGAGATAGGAAACCGCCGACAGATTGTAGCCCATGCCCCACGCGCCAAAGGCTAGCAAGCCGACGAGGATGCCGAGCGTGAAGTTTTCGCTGATGAGGATGGCCACTTGCGGCGAGACGGTCACGCCCACGACGCAGAGGATCAGCCCGAGGAGAATGTATGGCGAGCGGCGATAGCCGAGAATCGGATGACGGTCGGAGAACGAGCCAATGGCGACTTGAATCGGGGAAAGCAGGTAGGGCGAGATCGCCAGCAGAGTGACGAGGGTTTTGGAGAGCCCTAGTTCGTGGATCATGACGCGGTTGAGCGTGCTGTTGATCGGGACGAGGGTCATCGCGACGGCGGTATGGAGGAGGCCGAGTTGGAGACGTTTAATGAACATGAAAATTCTCTGCCACAAATTTCACGGATTTTCACAGATTGAATACGCGAGGGTGAATAGCCAAAGGATCGAGACCACCGCGCAACATGCCCGATTGTATGGATGAGATACAGAAGGTCAATGTAGAATTTATAGATTTTACAAGATGAGGATGAAAATAATCTGAAAATGTGAGCCCACCCTCCTCCGCCCTTCGGGCACCTCCCCCAAATCAAAAAACGGATTTGGGGGAAGCGGAATGAACTTTACACCTTGAAGATTAAATCCAGATATTTCTTGAGCATGTCGCTCACCAGCCCGCGCATGGGAATGGTGGATGCCATGCCGTAGACCGGGGCCATTGTCCCTTTTTCTTCGGGGTGCGCCTTGACGTGTTCCACCGCATCGCGCAGGTCGGCGACGAATCGTTCCGCGACGCCAGGCTGAGTGTGCCGCAACGTGACACACAGATGGACGCAGGTCGGTTTGTGCAATCCGTTCAGGCTCCATTTTTTGTTGGACATGAAATCCAGCACCTTGTACACGTCAATCGAATCGGACGCGAACGCGACCACGAAGAGTGGATCGCCCAAAACGCGCAGTTCGGGGATTTGCCCGATTCCTTCCTTGACCTTCGCAGCGGTCTCCAAAATCCGCTTCGTTGCGTCGAGGTAGCCCTGCTCGCCGACGGAGGTCAACGCGGCCCAGCAGGCGGCAGAAAGCGCGCCAGGACGACTGCCCGCGAACGTAGGCGAGAAGTACAGTCCGCCCGGCCAGTCGGAGGCGGTGTAATACTGGTAATGCAACAACTCAAGTCCGCGATACAGGACGACAGAAGTTCCTTTCGCCGCGTACCCGTACTTGTGCGTGTCCGCGGACATAGAGGTGACTCCCGCCAAACGGAAGTCGAACTTCGGGACGGGGTAGCCGAGTCGCTCCGCCCACGGCAGGACGAATCCGCCGAGGCACGCGTCCACATGGAAGCCGATCCCGTGCTGGCGCGCCAACTCGGACAGTTCCTCGATCGGGTCGATCGCGCCGTGCGGGAAGGTGGGAGCAGACCCGACGATGACGATGGTGTTTTTGTTGATGGCTTTCTTCGCGGCGTTCACGTCCGCACGGAAGTTTTCGTCAATGGGGATGTGGACCGTCTTGATGTTGAAATACTGGCTGGCCTTGTCGAACGCGGCGTGCGCGGTGATGGGGACGATCATTTCTGGCTGGGTGATGCCCTTCTTCTCGCGCGCCGAATCGCGGTAGGTCTTCATCGCCAGCAGGATGGACTCCGTCCCGCCCGATGTGACCGTCCCGTGGACATCCTGTCCCTTGCCGCCCAGCATGTGGGAGGTCATTGCCACGACCTCAGCTTCGAATTTCGTGGTGCTCGGCCACACATCCGCGTGGAGGGGATTGCTCTGCGAGTTCATGGCATAGACTTGATTCAAGAACTCTATATGTTCCTGATCCCCGTGATAGACCGCGCCCGAGACGAAACCGTCCTTCCAGGTTTCCTCCTCATGGTCGCGCATGGCTTGCATGTCGCGCAAAATGTCGGCGCGGGCGCGTCCCGCAGCGGGGATTTGGGTGAAGGCGGCGAATTTTCCTTTGTAGGGCTTGACCGAACTTTCCAGCCCGTCCATCATACCGTCATATTCTTTTTCGATTCTGTCCCCGACGCCAGGAACGGCTTTAAGAACTTTTTCGGCTTGCTTGAAGAAGAGGTCTTTGAAAGACATGGGTGACTCCAGTTTACCGTCAGTGCGATGAGGGGCCGGTGGTCGAGTAGCGCAACGTACCGAGACCCCGACCCGACGATACTTGCACCGCACTGCGTTCCCTGGCACCGCCCGCCAGGGCAGGTGTGGTGCAGTGCAGGTGAGCAATCCCCGCGTTCGAGGGGAGACTGCTTCGCCATCGTCCTTCGACTTCGCTACGCTCCGCTCAGGACAATGGCTCGCAATGACGGAAGCGGTAAGTTATTTGTGGGGCGGAATGGTATTCCGCCAACGTTAGGTTGCAGGATGCCATCTCGCACCACATCATGCGACGCGGTTTAACCGCGCGAAAATC
>JAYRVQ010000624.1:0-12680 GCA_041918465.1 Anaerolineales bacterium | reverse complement strand
TTGAGCGCTTCGAGCGGGACCAGGACGGCGTTTTGCGCGTTCCCGCCGATCACATCCACGCTGGCGGATGTGCCAAGCGGGAGACTGAACGAGTCATCCACCTGATCCAGCCTGATGATCGCCCGGACTGCTGTAGAGTTGTTCTCGGTGTATAAGCCGGGATCCACCTGCACAACCTGTCCGTTGAAGATTTTGTTCGACAGGATATCGAAACTGATTTCTGCCATATCGCCCACGCTGACATTGTTCCAGTCCGATTCATCAAAGAAGACTTCAAGCGAGGGGTGGGTCAAATCTGAAATGGTCACTACTGTGGAATTGCTGCTGACGTAATCACCGACATTAAGGTCAACGGACATGATCGTGCCAGCGATGGGCGCCAGGAGTTGGGTGTTTTCAAGTTCTTCTTCCGCAGTTTGCAAGTCGGCTTTGGCGGCATCGAATGTCGCCAGAGAAGAGCCGGTCGCGCCTGCAGGGATCTTCTCGCCGCGAATGGCGGCCAGATAAATCTCTGCTTCTTCAAGTGTGGCCTTGGCCAGATCGTATGCTGCCTGTGCGGCGTCAATATCTGTTTGAGATGGGGTATAAACGTTGGTGTAACGTTTCCCTGTTGCATCCACGTAGTAAATAACTTTCTCTTCCCCGGTGCGCGGGTCGGTCTCGGTTTCTGTAAAAGTGGCCTTAATATAGGCGGCGTAGTCGTTGTTGGCTTCGGCGAGATTGGCCTGTGCGAGGGTAACGGCCTCCTCGGCATCCTTCACCTTTTGATTTGCTTCTGCAGACGGGTTGTTGGTCGCCTCAGCTTGTGCTGTGACCAGTGCCTTTTCCGCGTCCGCGAGGCGTTCCTGCCAGATCTGCACGGCTGGGCTGACGAGATATTGCAGGGTGGTTTTGGCGGTTGCCAATGTATCGAGCGCAGTTGCCACCGCTGACTCTGCAGTGGCAATGGCAATGGGCGAAGTCAATTCATCGAGAGCGCGTTGTGCCTGTTCGTAATTCATCATTGCCGATGTGCTTTCCAGTGCGCCCAGCACCTGTCCGGCTTCCACCACATCCCCCACCCGCACGTTGACTTTTGTCACCTGTCCGCTGGTCTTGAACCCGAAATTCGCTTCGGATTGGGCGATCAAAGTGCCAGTCCCGCTGGCGTAAATGGTCAGGTCTCCCTGCCGGATGATGGCGGTCTGCATTTGGGAATCTTCCGTCGCTGCCTGCGCGGGGAGATAGGCAAGGCGATAATAAGCAAAACCGCCGCTGCCGATGACGATCAACGCAATCACTCCAATCCATGCAAGTTTTTGGGACAGGCTTGATTTCTGAAAATTCTTTTTGAACATGGTTTACCTTTCTGGATCTGGGTTCAAATGAATGAAAAGTTTTCGATTATTTTGTCTTGATGATCCCGGTCGAAACCACATCACCGGCTTCCAATCCTGAGATGATCTCGGCGTATTGCGCGTTCTGGATTCCGACCTCGACGAGGCGCAAGCGGAGTTCGCCATTTTCCATGACAAAGACGGCATACTGATCACCCGCTTTGTGCAACGCTTCAACCGGGATGAGCACGGCATTCTCTGCGCGCCCCCCGATCACTTCCACGGATGCAGTGGAGCCAAGGGGCATGTTGAAAGAACCGTTCACATCCTCGATTTTGACAACGGCTCGGACTACCGATGTGTTGTTTTCGTTATATAAGCCGGGATTCACCTGGACGATTTTCCCGCTGAATGTGGTGTCTGGCAGAATATCAAAGGTTACATCCACTTCATAATTGAGTTGGATGTTGCCCCAATCCGATTCTTCAAGGAATATCTCAAGGCATGGCTGGGTTAGGTCGGAAATGGTCACCACAGTGGAAGCACTGCTAACTGTATCTCCCACATTGAAATCGAGGGACATAATCGTACCGGTGATGGGCGCAATGAGTTGGGTGTTTGCCAGTTCCTGCTGTACAGTGATCACATCAGCCCTGGCATTTTCCAATGCAACCAGGGATGAACTGATATATCCCTCCGGTATCTCCTCACCGCTGATGGCGGCCAGATAGATTTTTGTTTCCTCAAGTGTGGCTTTCGCGAGATCGTATGTGGCTTGTGCAACGGCGATCTCTGTTTCAGACGGGCCGTAGAATTCCGAATAGCGTTTTCCGTTTTCATCCCGGTAGTAGATAATTCGCACCCGCCCGGTTCGCCGGTTTGTCTCGGTCACTGAGAAATTATTTACGAGGTAAGTGTAGTAATTCTCTTCGGCTTGTTCGAGATACACCAGATCCAGGGTTACGGCATCCTGCGCTTCCTGCACCTTCTTGTTGGCCTCGTCGGATGGATTGGCATCCGCCTCGGCTTTGACTGCGGCCAGAATCGCTTCATCCTCCGCAAGCCGTTCCTGCCAGATCTGCACTGCCGGGCTGACAAGGTATTGCAAATCCTCCCGAGAGGTGAATACATCGTATTCCGCGTCTGCGACCGCGGCTTTAGCAGTGGCAATGGCGGCGGGCGAAGTTAAATCATCCAGCGTATGTTTCGCTTGCTGGTAGGTGACCAGCGCAGATGTGTTGTCCAGTTCGGCCAACACTTGACCGGCCTTCACCGCATCTCCTACCTTGACATTGATTTTGGTAACCTGTCCGCTGGCTTTGAATCCGAAAGTGGCTTCAGAGTTGGCGATTAGTGTACCGGTGCCGCTGGCATAGATCACCAAATCACCCTGATGAACGACCGCGGTCTGCAATTCGGATTCGGTTGCTGTCGTCTGCGCGGTTTGGTGGATAACCTGATCGTAGTAGATTCCGCCCGCGATAACGGCGAGCAGGAAGAGGGTTAGAAAGACCGGGATTCTTTTCCGGTCAAGTTTCAAAAAATAGGAAGTCCTGATTTTTGAAAGCATGATGGATCCTTTCAGGGGAAGAAACTATTATCTTGATGCCAGTATAGGATTGGACTGTCAAGAAGAGGTTGTGAAATTGTGAGCAAATTATGGGGGGAATCAAAAAGCGGCTCATGTGAGGCATGAACCGCTTTCGAGAGGAAATCGATTTTACTTGCGTGGTTTGGGCGGGAACTCGCGGGGTTCCAACAAGCCCCAGCGCCCAGCCGCGAGGTAGAGAATGTCGAGGAGCAGATCGTTGTAGGCGATGCCCTCGGCGTTGGCTTGCAGGCACAAGTCGCTGTAATCGGGAGTCAGACCGGGTAAAGTGTTGATCTCCAGTAGGCGTGGGTTGCCCTCATCGTCGAGGCGAATATCGGTGCGCGACACATCCAGCGCGTTGAGCAGGATGTGCGCCCGATATGCAAAATGCTTGAGTTTCTTTTCGAGTTCAGGTTCCACGTTGGCGGGGCATATGTAATCTGGTGCGCCTTTTTCGCCCACGTCTTTGGCTTTGGCGGCCTGACTATAAACCTGCGGGGTGACCGAGCGGCTGGCATCCAGTTCAAGAATGGGGAAGCGGTGGAAGCCATCCTTGTCATCGTACCATTCGGGATGACGGGAATACAGTTTCGCGTCCGCGCGCCCCATCACGCCAACGGTAAATTCGCGACCGGAGAGGAAGGTTTCCACCAGCGCGGGTTGTTGATAGGAGTTGACGACCCATTTGATGCGCTCTCGCAATTCCGCCTCGTTCTTGACGATGGCCTTGGCGTCCACGCCCATGCCTGTCCCTTCGCGGGCAGGTTTGACAAAGAGCGGAAACTTGAGGTCGGGGCGGAGCGGTTCGTCGCCGACGTAGAATTCCTGAAATGGCGCGACCGGCAGTCGTCGGTCCCGCCAGATGCGCTTTGTCAGGGTTTTGTCGAGCGAGATGGCGTTGGTCAGCACGCGTGAACCGGTGTAGGGAATCTCGAACATTTCCAGCAGGGCAGGGATGTGGGCTTCGCGCGCGTCGCCGCCGAGTCCCTCTGCGATGTTCAGGCAGATATCCGGTTTGTATTCCTGGATGGTTTGGGGGAGGGTGCGGTCGGCCATAAGGAATTTTGTCTCGTGGCCGTCGCTTTCGATGGCGGCCTGAATTTTCCAGATGGTCTCGATGTGGTCAAAGTCCGCGAACGCGTCAGGGGGAACACCCTCCGGTTTGGGCTGGCTTTCATCTTTGATGTTGGCGAGTACCGCAACGCGCCAGTAGCGTTTCAATTTCCGTGAGGAAAGGTTTTCCATGTAAGCTCCTTTGCAGTTTGCGCCTGCACTGTGACTCGTGAGAGTATAAAACATCATGGCCATCTGACAAGGTTTTTGGAGGGGCAAGAAGTTTAAAATTTTGCTGTTGTTTTTAGTTTGTGCGGCAGATTACGCCTTTCCACGAGTCTGCGATGAATGTAACTAGACAATCCCCTTGCTTTCAGTTATTATTAGTGCGTTCTGTTACCAATGGGCTGTATTAAAATAAGGCATGGCTCGTGAAAACGGAATATTGCCGGGAACTTATTAATTAAAGGTCCCCCGGTTCGCCCGGATAGAGTCTATCCGGGTAATTGTACGTAAATCAATTCGCAGTTAATATCTGCAAAAACCCCAAGTGCGGTGTGGAGGCATAATGACGGACCTGATCAAGCAAATCACCAGCGATCTGCAAAAACAGATTGACGCGTTCGAGCCAGAGATCGGTATTTCTGATGTTGGGACTGTTTCCGAGGCGGGCGATGGTATCGCCCGCGTCTTCGGCCTGGCGAATGTCAAATCACAGGAACTGGTGCAGTTCGCAAATGGAGTGATCGGCATCGCATTTAATCTGGAAAAAGATAGTGTTGGTGTCATCATTATGGGCGACTACGCCGGTGTGACCGAAGGTATGAGTGTGCGCGCCTTGGGACGCATCGCCTCGGTGCCGGTGGGGGACGGGTTAGTTGGGCGCGTGGTCAACGCGCTGGGTGAGCCAATTGACGGTAAGGGTCCTATCCAAACAAGTGGCTATCGTCCCATTGAGCGTATCGGTCCGGGCGTGGTCTATCGCCAGGATGTGGATACGCCCGTCCAGACCGGTATCAAATCCATTGACTCGATGATCCCCGTTGGCCGCGGTCAGCGCGAACTCATCATCGGCGACCGCCAGACAGGCAAGACTGCTCTTGCCATTGATACGATCATCAATCAAAAAGGCAAGAACCTGATTTGTATCTACGTGGCCATTGGACAGAAAAAAGCCGCCATCGCCCGCACATTGGGTATCTTGGAAAAACACGGCGCGATGGATCACACCATTATTGTGGTTGCCGCGGCAGATGAAGCCGCCGCCCTGCAATATATCGCACCCTACTCGGGCTGTGCCATGGGTGAGGAGTTCATGGAGACAGGCCGCGACGCGCTGGTCATTTATGATGATCTCTCCAAGCACGCTTGGGCTTACAGGCAGGTTTCCCTCCTGCTTCGCCGCCCGCCCGGACGTGAAGCGTATCCCGGTGACGTGTTCTATCTCCACTCCCGACTGCTGGAACGCGCGGCACGCCTTTCCACTAACTATGTCATCGTGAAAAAGGATTTCAAGGATGATGTTGCCGACGCGAAAGATGGCATGGACAGGAAAATCTACAAAGGCCCTCTTTCCAAACACGAAGCCGAAGAAGCACATAAGGCCATGAAGGATGCCGACGCGCATAAAATCGTCAAAGTGAAAGGCACAGGCGGCTCGCTGACGGCGCTTCCGATCATCGAGACTCTGCTTGGCGATGTCTCGGCTTACATCCCCACCAATGTTATTTCCATTACAGACGGACAGATCTTCCTTGAAGGTAACCTGTTCAATGCTGGTATTCGTCCCGCGGTGAACGTGGGTATCTCTGTCTCCCGCGTGGGAGGCGACGCGCAGACCAAGGCCATGAAACAGGTGGCGGCGCGTCTTCGTCTCGACATGGCGGCCTTCCGTGAACTGGCGGCTTTCGCCCAGTTTGGCTCGGACCTCGACAAGGCGACTCAAGCTCAACTCGGACGCGGTCAACGCATGCAGGAAATTCTCAAGCAACCGCAGTACGCACCCATGTCACTGGAGAATCAGGTCGTTGTCCTGTTCGCGGGAACGAACGGGTTCGCGGATCAGGTTCCCGTCGAGAAGATGCGACAGTGGGAGTTGGATCTTATCCGCTATATTGATACATCCTATCCCGAAATTGGAAAGGATATTGTCGCCCGCAAAATGATCACCGACGATACCCGCGCTGTATTGACCAAAGCGCTTGAAGCCTTCAAGGCTTCCTGGCAGGGATAATCATGGCGTCAGCACGTGAAATGCGGCTCCGAATTCGGAGCGTAAAAAACATCTCGCAGGTGACGCGCGCCCTGGAAGCCGTCAGCGCGAGCAAGGTGCGCAAGGCGGTGCAGGCAGTGACAGCCACCCGCGCCTACGCGGGCAAAGCCTGGCAGGTGCTCACACATGTTGCCAAACAGCCGGGACGCGAGAACCTGCATCCGCTGTTGACCAAACGAGATGAAGTCCGCAATACCCTGGTGGTGGTTGTCACCGGTGACCGCGGTCTGGCGGGCGCGTATAACACCAATGTCATCCGCTTTGTGGCGCGCAAGTTTGAACATTACCAGCACCCAGTACATTTTATTGCAGTGGGGCGTAAAGGCCGCGATTTGATGATCCGCCGCCGCAAGAATGTGGTGGCCGATTTCAGCAATTTGCCTGCCGCGCCTTCCTTCATGGATGTTTCCACAATTGGACGCATGGTTGTGGAGGAGTTCCTGCAGGGCCGCGCGGATGAAGTTGTTCTTGTTTATACTGATTTCATCAGCATGGCGCGTCAGGAAACGGTTGTGAAGCGTCTCCTTCCATTGGAAGTGGACGGCGGAGAGCGCGTGATGGATTACGAGCATCGTACTGGACCTGCCGCCGCGTACATTTACGAGCCAGGCGAGAGTGAAATCCTGGATGAGATCATCCCGCGTTTCACCGGTTTGCAGGTTTACCAGGCCGTGCTTGAGTCGCAGGCCAGCGAGCATGCGGCGCGCATGATTGCCATGCGCAATGCCACTGACAGCGCGCTCGAACTGGTGGAGCAATTAAAACTTGATTACAACAAGGTGCGCCAACAGGCGATCACCAACGACATTCTGGACATTGTGGGCGGCGCCAACGCGCTGGCTCAGTCTTAAACTGCTGGAGGCGAATCATGGCAAAAGCGATTGGGCGCGTAGCGCAAATTCTTGGTGGTGTGGTGGACGTGGAATTTCCTGAGGGCCAGACCCCCGAAGTTTATGAAGCGATTGAAGTGGAACGTGAAGGTAAGGAACCTCTTGTTCTGGAAGTACAAAAAAACATGGGCGACAACTGGGTGCGCACCGTTTCGATGGATACCACCGACGGTCTACAGCGCGGCGTGCCTGCCGTTGCAACCGGCGCCCCGATCCAGGTCCCGGTTGGACCCGCCACGCTGGGACGCATCTTCAACGTGCTGGGCAAACCCGTCGACGAGAAAGGGCCGGTCGAAGCCGCGACCCACTATCCCATCCATCGCGCCGCGCCGCCGTTCTCGGAACAGTCCACCCGCGTGGAAGTCTTCGAGACGGGCGTCAAAGTTGTTGATCTCATCGCACCGTTCACAAAAGGCGGCAAGACAGGCATCTTCGGCGGTGCAGGCACTGGTAAAACCGTCATCATCATGGAACTCATCCGCTCAGTGGCTACCGAGCACGAAGGCAACTCTGTCTTTGCTGGCGTGGGCGAACGCACCCGCGAAGGCACGCAACTCTATCGCGAAATGATCGAATCGGGCGTTATGAAAGACACAGTCATGGTCTACGGCCAGATGAATGAACCCCCGGGCGTGCGCCTGCGCGTGGCGCTTTCGGCGCTTTCGATGGCAGAATATTTCCGCGACCATGGCAAGGATGTGCTGCTCTTCGTGGACAACATCTTCCGCTTCTCCATGTCCGGTTCTGAAGTGTCGGCCCTGCTCGGACGTATGCCGTCTGCGGTGGGTTACCAGCCGACGCTCGCCACCGAAATGGGAGAACTCCAGGAACGCATCACCTCGACGCGTACCGGCTCCATCACTTCGATGCAGGCCGTCTACGTGCCCGCGGATGACTACTCCGATCCCGCGCCGGTGGCGACATTTACCCATCTCGACGCGACCATCGCCCTCGAACGCTCCATTGTGGAAAAGGGCATTTACCCGGCTGTGGACCCGCTCGCTTCCACCTCCCGAATTCTTGATCCCAATATCGTGGGCGACGACCACTACAAGACGGCGCGCGAAGTCCAGCGCGTTTTGCAACGCTACAAGGATTTGCAGGATATTATCGCCATCCTCGGTATTGACGAGTTGAGCGAAGACGATAAACTGATCGTCTCGCGCGCCCGCAAGATCGAGCGTTTCTTCTCCCAGCCTTTCTTCGTGGCTGAGCGCTTCACTGGTATTCCAGGCCGATATGTGCCGCTCAAGGAAACTGTGCGTGGCTTCCGCGAAATCCTGGACGGCAAATGCGACGATCTGCCTGAGCAGGCTTTCATGATGGCAGGTACAATTGAAGATGTGCGCGAGAAGGCTGAGAAACTGGCTAAAAGCGCTTAGGTGTCATGTGCCAGGTGTCAGGCCGTGCCTAAACCTGACACCTGAAACCTGACACTGGAGAACTTATGACCATTCGTTGTGAAATTGTTTCGCAAGACCGCATGGTATACGAGGGCGATGTGGACATCGTTGTCCTGCCGGGCGCGGCGGGCGAGATGGGTATTTTGCCGCATCACGCTCCGCTTCTCACCACGCTAAAATATGGCTTCATCAGAGTACGAAAGCAGGGTAATGAGGAGGTCTTCACTGTGGCGGGCGGCGTCGCGGAGATTCAACCGGATATCGTCACAGTACTGGCTGACGCGGCCGAGAACATCGAAGATATTGATGTGACCCGCGCCGAGCAGGCGCGCCAACGCGCGCAGGAAATACTTGCCAAAGGCGTTCCAGCGGACACAGACGCCTACCTCGCCATTGAAGCCGCCCTGCGCCGCTCCAATCTTCGACTGGATGCTGTCCGCCGTTATCGAAAAGGTTCCTCCCGCTCGAATCTTTCAGGAGAAAACTAACCCGTGGCAATGTTCTCGAAGGAACTTGGCATAGATCTTGGGACGATTTACACGCGTCTTGCGGATCCCAGCCAGGTGATGCTCGAAGAGCCGACCATTGTTGCCATCGAGGTGGCGGAGCAGAAGATGGTGGCGGTCGGCGCGGAAGCGCGCGACATGATTGGGCGCGTGCCGGATACCATCGAGGTTGCCCGCCCACTAAAAAATGGTGTCATTGCTGATTACGAAGTCACGCAGACTTTGCTTTCGTACCTGCTTCGCCGCGTGAGCGGATCGTTGCGTTTCATTCGTCCGCGTGTGATGATCTCTGTCCCGTTTGGCGTGACCAGTGTGGAACGCCGCGCCGTCTACGAAGCGGTGATGGAGGCGGGCAGTCACGAGGCGCATTTGATCCAGCAACCGCTGGCCGCCGCGCTTGGCATTGACCTGCCAATCGGTTCGCCATCTGGAAACATGGTCATCTGCCTGGGCGGAGGCTGTACTGAAGCCGCAGTCCTGGCGATGTATGGCGTTGTCTCTGCTGACACCCTGCGCGCCGGTGGACTGGAACTTGACGAGGCTATCGTCACGTATGTGCGAAGAAAATACGGGGTGATCATCGGTCAGGTAACGGCGGAACAACTCAAAGTCAAGATCGGCGCGGCTGTGCCTCAGGACGCGGAACAAAGCATGGAAGTGCAGGGACAGGACCAGGTCACGGGACTGCCGCGTCCCGTCACTTTGTCCACAGGCGAGATCGTGGAAGCCTTGCAGGAACCGCTGAAGCAGATCATGGAGTCCTGTCGCCGCGTGCTGGAGAAGACCCCGCCCGAACTGGTCTCGGATATCATTGACCGCGGTGTGGCCATTTGTGGCGGCGGCGCGCTCCTGCGCGGCATTGACAAACTGCTGACGAAATCCCTCGGCGTGCCCGCCTATCTGGTGGATAACCCGTTGACGTGTGTGGTGGAAGGCGCGGCGAAAGCGATAGGGTTGTATAACGTTTTGCGGCGCAGTCTGCCGCAGGTGTAGAAATAAAACGGCTTCCGATGAGGAAGCCGTTTTTGTAAGGCGGAACGTTATGCCGCGAAGAGTTTTCGATCGCGCTCTTTCACATGCCCGATGCGATAGTAGGGGGCGAACCAGGGTTTCTCGCCGGGGTTCGGCGGTTTAGCCAGATGGATGATCTCATTTTGTTCGTCACCTTCCTTCATGTTGACACGGAAGTGGAAATGATCGAACATCCTGAGCGCCTCGATTGCGTATGCAATGGCAACTTTGCGGTCTTCAATTCGGATCAGGTTATCGCCATTGCTTTCCTCACCGCCCGCCGCCATATTGGATGAGCCGGTGAAGACGGTCGGCCGCGCCCCATTGAAATCTGTAACGATGAACTTATGGTGCACCATGTTCGAACGTTCGGTGGTATTGCCGTTCCATTCGGTCCGGAAAGGTTCAGGGGCTTTGTTTCCGAGATACGCAAATGGAAGGACGCCGCGCGAACCGTCTGGTTTGGACACGGTGAGCCCCGTGGTTCTTTGCGCTACGCCATAGGAGAACAGCGAGCGTTGAACCAGTTCGTCCAACGCCTCGCGAACCGGACCCGAAAGCTGGTTCAAAAAAACGACGGCGTACAGCACCGAACTTTCTGCATCCTCGATGGCGCGGGCAACGGGGTCGAGAGACAGCCTGTGGTCGGAATGAGGCGAGAAGCAGAACGAGAAACGCGAATCTGGCAGATTGCGTTCCAACATCCATTGCTGGGACAGCGGGTTCTGGCGGAACTTCTTGGGGTTTGTCCAGATGGCGTCGAAATATTTTCCATAGAGGTCCGCGACTTCTGCATCTTCGAAGAGCAGGGCGTTATTGGATTGGATATAGAGACCGCGCAAGGAGAAATTCGTGGAGCCAGTCAGCACTTTGACAGGCACACCATTGCGGCGCACGATCAGCACTTTATTGTGTTGCTGGCGGCCAAAGTGCAGGCGTTTGATCGTTGCGCCAGCCGCCGTCAAACCGGCCGCAGTGATGCTTTCGGCGCTATCTTCATCACCCTGTTCGCCGTGATCGTCAATGATGGCGCGCAGGCGCAGTCCGATGAGTTTCAAGCGGTTGAAGATACCGGGCTCCTTGAGTTCGTAGATCAATGCATCCAGGGTCAAGGTGGGATCGTTCTGCACTTCTTCCAGTGTCTGCAAGACAAGCCTGCGCGCCTCGAATCCCAGCCACGCGTAGTTTGGCTCAAACGGGGACATGTCATGGGTCAGGTTGTCGGCGGCGGAAGCTCCGGGCGGTGGAAGAATGCCCGCCTCATTATGGAAACGATCAGCATAGGCCTGAGACGAGGCGAAACCGCGCGTGAACCCAACGTTGACGAATCCATCAATGGTCTCTGGCGCCAGCGAGATGGCGTTTTCCACGCTCGCGCCGCTTGTCAGGGTACCATCCGCCTGCATATATTTGGCGGTCACCTTGTAGCGGAACTCGCCCTGCGGAATGCTCCCCGGAACATGGAGCCAGCGGAACTTTTGGAACGGCGCCTCGCGGGACGAAAACGCGCTCGGCGGATTTGGCCCGGGCGGATACTCGAAGTGTAGACGGTTGCGCAGTGCTCCCCAGTTGTTCGAGCCGGGATATTTCACTTCAACGGTAAAACCGGCAAAATCATCGGTGGCATTGGCCTGATCGAGATCGAAAGCCAACAATCCCATACCTTCGCCTCGATAAAGTTTAAGCGTAAGCCCGCCTGACGATTCCTTGCGTTCAAAGTCGGTTGGCATATTTGTCTCCTTTGGCTGGGTGACATGATTTTTGCGACGACGAATTCATCATAGCATAAAAGTCATGCCAACGCGCGCAAATTTCTGCCGGTGGAATGAATCAAAAAAACGTCTCAAACAGAGATGCTTTTTTGATTCGACATTCAATCCTCAGTTTTGTTTTGTCAGAATTTGATTAGTGAGCCTTTATCAATTCTTTACATTGCGCCCAATACAACTTTACACAACTCTTCTACTATTCATGTCAACAATCAATCGCTAGCAGGAGTCGACCATGAAATTCTTCAAGAAACGTTTCAATCTCGTCATTACTAGTATTGTGCTCGCGGCCATTATCGGCGGGGCATGGTATTTCAGCCAGCCATCTGCTGCAGACGAAACCGCCGCGCCCGCTTTGCAGACAGCCAAAGTCCGCACGGGCGATTTGGTGATTACCGCCAACGGCGCGGGGACGATCCTCCCTGCCGCGCAGGTGGATCTGGGTTTTCGCTCGGCAGGCGTGGTGGCTGAGTTGAATGTGAAGAACGGCGATGCCGTTGTGACGGGTCAGGTATTGGCGCGGCTGGAGAACAACCTTCAGGCTGAGGCGGATTTCCTGTCGCTGTTTTCGGCGCAGGGATTGGCGCAGGCGGAATTGGCTGTCGTCACTGCTCAGGACACCTTGGATGATTCGATCAATGACTTGAAATATGTTATTGGCTCAGATGCATATTACTGGGAATTGCAGTTGAAACAGGCCGAAGAGACCTTGGCCGCGCTCACTGTGGATTCCACCGCCAGCGCAGAGCAAAAGGCTGAAGCGCAAAAAGTTGTAGACCGAGCGCGTCTCAATCGGGATTACTTCCAACAACAGAACATTGACTATCTGGTGGCAGAAGAGGATGTGTATGTGGATGAATCCGATATCG
>JAYRVQ010000623.1:0-7321 GCA_041918465.1 Anaerolineales bacterium | reverse complement strand
TCTGCCAGCAGTGCGCGTTGTTCCGCCTCGAAGCCCGGGGCAATGCCAATTTCTGCGTTAACGATTGGCTCGGCAAAGATGGCGATCAACACTGCAATCCCGCCTGTGACGAGGAAGGCCACATTCGCGACGCGCGAGAACAAGTCCCAGGCGGCGGCGCGGTCCTTGGTGGTCAGATATTCCGTCAGTAACGGGATGAATGCCATCGCCAGCGCGCCGCCCGAGATGAGCGCGAATAGCACATCGGGCAGGTTGTTGGCGGCGTTGAATGTGTCGAGCAGGTGAACCGAATCAGCGTACTGACGCGAAATAATTCCTGTGCGCACAAAGGCCAGGATTTTGTCCAGTAAGAAGAAGGATGCGACGATGAGCGAGTTGCGACTGACGCGGGAAAGATTGCTCATCGTTAGTGTTCGTGGGGCGGGGTGGCTGATGGCGTAAAACCGGGTAATTTTTCCACCAGCAAATATGGCTTGTGGATCAGCGTGGGCAGGCATTGCGCGCAAATGTATTTCGCCTCGCCTTTAAAAGTCAGCGTCAACAGCGGCGCCTCGTGCTCGGTGCGATCGCAATTCAAACAAACAGGTTTATTCATTATTCCTCCAGTCTAAAGTTAAAGCGTGCCTTTGTACATTCCGCCGTCCACGTTGAGCATCACACCTGTGACGTACGACGCTTTAGGCGAGACGAGGAAGACGGCCGCGGCCGCAAACTCTTCGGGACGACCCATTCTACCAAGCGGACTCTCCGCCGACTGCTTGCGTGTCTCTTCTTCGACGGTTGTCCGGTTCGCCGTTGCCCGGGCCGTCATCAACTCCCCGACGCGTTCCGTTTCCGTCCAACCCGGCAGGATGGAGTTAAAACGGATTCCCTCGCGTCCCAGTTCCAACGCCAGTGACTTGGTCAGCCCCACCGTTGCCGCGCGGATACTATTTGACAATACCAGGTTGGCGATGGGTTGCTTGACCGAATAGGATGTGACCGTCAAAACGCTGGCCGCGGATGATTTCCGCAGGTGGGGCAGGGCGGCGCGGATCAAGCGGACGTGGCTCATCAACGACAGGTCAATCCCTTTTTGCCAATTGGCTTCATCGTGCGACTCGAATGGGCCAGGCGGCGGCCCGCCCGCATTGGTGACAAGGATGTCGAGTCCGCCGAACGCGTCAACAGTCTGCCGGATCAGTTTTTCAGGAACATCCGGCAACCCGACATCGCCTGCCAGTCCAATTACTTGTGTGCCTGTTTCCTTGCCTAATTTCTCGGCCACACTTTTTATCCTGGCTTCATCACGCCCATTGATGGCGACCTTGCAACCTTCCTTTGCGAGGGCGAATGCAGTGGCATAACCCAGTCCGCGCGAAGAACCGGCGACGAGAGCGATTTTGTCTTTCAATCCCAAATCCATTTTATTCCTCCGAATCGTTGGGGCGGATCTGCGTATCTGCCCAGAGCAGACACGCAGGTCTGCCCCTACACAATTTCAATTTTCTGGTCGATCACATCCCCGTCCGTCCAATTGGCGTTGACCCATTTCTCCACGCTTTGCAGGGACTGCCGCAAAACGACCGCGTCGGAATTGACCATGGCACATGCAATGACGGTTTCTGTCCATTTGTCCTGCAAATCCATTTCCGCCACAGACACATTGAACTCTTTTCGCAGGCGCGCCAACAGCGGTTTGATGCGTCCGCGCTTTTCTTTGAGCGAGAAGCAGGCTGGGAGGTGGAGGCGAATGGTGAGTTGGCCGAGCATTTTCAACCACGGATGAGCAACACAGATGAATTTCCCTCGTTTGAATTTTCCGAGTTAATCCACAAAGCGATACTTCAACAACGTCCACACCGCTTCGAAGGCGTCCTTCAATTTGATCTTCTTGCCCTGTGAGTAATCGCGCGGATTGAACGAAATAGGCACCTCGTAGATGCGATAGTGACGTTTGAGTACCTTGGCGGTGAACTCCGGCTCGAAGTCGAAGCGTTTGGAGCGCAGTTTCATGCCATCCACCACTTTGCGGCGGAAGACTTTATAGCCGGTCTCCATATCGCTAAGAATGGTATCGTACAGGATGTTGGTCATGAATGTCAGCAATCGGTTGGCGATCATGTGCCAGTACATTGTCACCCGACGCGGTCCACCAAGGAAACGGGAACCATACACCACGTCCGCGATGCCTTCTTCGAGGGGGCGGAGCAGTTGCTCGTAGTCGCGGGGATCGTACTCCAGATCCGCATCCTGAATCAGCAGAATCTCGCCCGTGGCCGCGTCCATTCCAGTGCGGACTGCCGCGCCCTTGCCTTGATTCTTCTCATGAAGAACCACGCGCACCTTTTCCTTGCCATCCAAATTCTTCAGAATATCACGCGTCCCATCCTGTGAGCCATCGTCCACCACGATGATTTCGGTGGCTTTTTTGGCGGCTTTTACCCGCTTGAGAATCTCTTCGATGTTTCCAACTTCGTTATAGACCGGGATAATGACTGTTAGTTTCATGTCGAAGATTATAAACGAAATTATAATGAATGCTATAATCGCCCCACTCTCTAAATCATCCCGAAATGGGAGGTCCATATGACGATTTCACGAAAGGGGGAACCCATGGTTTCTTCGAATATGCCTTTTTACCCTTCTTCGCTCAACAGCGTGGAGGATACTGGACTGTCGCCTTTATGGTTGCAGGATTTGGCTTTGAAGATCCTGTATTTCCAGGGTTACATGAACGGTTTCAAGATCGCTGAGGAGATCGCCTTGCCGTTCGCGGGCATTACCGATCAAATTCTGCAGGCGCTCAAGGCTGAAAAACTCATTGAAGTGAAATCCTCGCAGGGCGGTTTGGGCGAGGGCGCATATACCTATGCCATCACGGGTGCAGGCATTGCGCGCGCGCGCGAGGCTTTGGATCGCAGTCAATATGCAGGCCCGGCGCCTGTTCCCTTTGACGTCTATAACGACTCCATTCGCCGCCAGAAAAGTGGACGACTCACCGTCACCACGCGGACGATGCGCCAGATCCTATCGCAATTGGTGATTTCCGAAGCCACATTCCAGAGTCTTGGACCCGCGCTCAATTCCGGCACATCCATTTTTCTCTATGGCCCTCCCGGCAATGGCAAGACCAGCATCGCCCGCGCCTTTGGCAACCTGGCGCAAGCCCAAACGATGTACATCCCGTTTGCAATTTATCTGGATGGACAGGTGATCAAACTTTATGACGCTGTCAGCCACAAGACCGCGCCGGAATCGGAATCCGTCTCAGGCTCGACCGGGAACCTGCGTCCGTCCACGCGGCGGGATCCACGCTGGATCAAGATCCGCCGCCCGTTCATTGTGGTCGGCGGCGAGTTGACCCTCGAAGGCCTCGATCTCGTCTTCGATGATACCCACAAATTTTACGAGGCCCCGTTCCAGGTCAAGGCCAATGGCGGCATTCTATTGATCGATGACTTTGGCCGCCAGCAGGTCCGTCCGCGCGACCTGTTGAATCGCTGGATTGTCCCGCTTGAAAACCGCGTGGACTTTTTGACCCTTCATACCGGGCGCAAATTCGAGGTCCCGTTCGACGTGCTGGTGGTCTTCTCCACCAACCTGCCACCGAAGGATTTGGTCGACGAGGCTTTCCTGCGTCGCCTGCGCCACAAGATCGCAATTGTTGACCCATCCTTTGACGAGTACCGCGAAATCTTCAAGCGTGTTGCGGCGGACAAGAAAATCCCTTATAACGATCAGGGGCTGGCATACCTTTTACAGGAGTGGTATGTCAAACACAATCGCAAGTTGCGCGCCTCCCACCCGCGCGATCTGTGCGACCAGATACTCGACATCGCCGCCTACCTTTCCATCGAACCGACCATGTCGCGCGAGATGATTGACCGCGCTGCGCAGGCCTACTTTGTGGATCTGTAGGAAGATTTAATCGTTGCTTGGCAAGAGTGTGGAAGAAGGATTACCCGTTCCTTTCCAGCCAATCTGCCACGCCAGCCAGGTTTTGGAAGGTGTAATCCGGTTGAAAGGGGGAGTCTTTTAAATCTTCGATTCTTGTTTCACCACTCAGAACCAGAACGGTAACAATGCCGCTCGATTGACCGAGCGCAATGTCTGTGTACAGTCGGTCGCCGATCATAGCCAACTGGTTGACTTGCAGATTCAACTTGGCGGCCGCGGCATCTACGATGAGACGATTTGGCTTGCCTACCACCAAGTCTGGTTCTCTGCCCGTCGCGGCTTTGACAAAGGCGATCATCGCGCCGACATCCGGCATCCAACCTGTTTCGGTGGGGCAGTTGAAATCGGGGTGAGTTGCAATATAGGGGACGCCCGCGCGCACGAAATCACATAACGCCCATAATTTTTTATACGTCAGGGTTGTGTCAAAGCCCAGCACGATGAAGTCGGGATTCTGGTCCACGAGTTGGAATCCGTGCTGGACGAATTCCTCTTCGAGCGACGGAGTGCCAACCACATAGACTCTTGCCCCAGGCTTCTCCTTTTGCAAATGGAGCGCGGTCGCTTCGCCCGATGTCAGCACCATTTCCTCGGGGAGGGGGAGTCCGAGCCGCGTGATCTTCTCGGCATATTGACGGCGGTGTTTGGATGAATTGTTGGTGAGGAAGAGAAATTCTTTTCCTTGTTCGCGTAGCAGGTCAATAAAGCGCAACGCGCCTTCCAGCAGACGATCGCTCAGGTAGAAAGTCCCATCCATATCCAGCAGGAAGCCGCGGACCTTGCTCAATCTCTTGATGTCAGTCATCATGGAAACCTATTCTTGGGTCTGGTTTTGCCTGTCGAGTCACGGGGGAAACTTCACCCGCTGATGATAACCGACAGGCGCGGCCAATCATACGCAGGGTAAACGTCCCTGTCAACGTGAAAAGGCGCAAACGCCTCAATTGGTCGCGGTTCCATCGAAATTCTTCCGTGATAGAATACGCCCGATAAGGAGAAATATGCTGAATAACTGGTTCGATGCAATGGAAAATGCCATTCGGGAATTGAAACAATGGCCCGATAAGTCGGTTCAGGTTTTTCATCATAATGACGCAGATGGGATTACTTCGGGGGCAATTCTCACCCGCGCGTTCGAGAGACAGGGATACAAAGTCAATCGCTTCTGTTTGGAAAAGCCATACCCCGCCGTGCTGCGGAAAGTGTACGAGCAGGAAGGCCGCGTCATTGTCTTCGCCGATTTCGCGGGACGGATCGCGCCGTTGATCTCTGACCTGAACAAGGGACGAAACCTGACGCTGATTCTGGACCACCATGTCGCGGAAGCCTCCACCGACCCGAAGGTTCACAACCTCGATCCCGATCTCTTCGGACTGAAAGGGGATCGCGACATCTCTGGCTCCACCACCTGCTATCTCTTCGCGGTGACGATGAATCCGATCAACCATGATCTGGCGCCGATTGCCGCCGTCGGTGCTGTGGCGGATGGTTTTTTCGTGGACGGCCGCCTGGTCAGTCAGAACCGGGATGCGGCGCTGGAAGCCGTCGAACAAGGCAAGTTCGCGATTAAACAAGTCGAAAACGGCGAACAGTATTTTTTGAAAACCTCAACGGGCGAAATCCCTGTTCTCGAATTTGGCGATTATCTCGATTTGTTAGGAGGAGTAGGCTACTACCAAAACGGACCGAATATGGGTGTCAAAGTCTGTTTGGAAGGCGTCTCCGCCGAATCGGATAAGATGGTGGAAGCATTAAAAGTCACAAGAAAAAAAATCTTTGACGCTGAGATAGCCAGGCTTCAAGCCGGTGGGTGGCATCAAGCGCTTCACATCCAGTGGTTCCATGTGGAAAATCGTTTTTTTCCGATGGGCGTAAAGATGATCGGCGCGTTTTGCGATGCAATTCGGGAGACAAAGTTGATTGATCCCAAAAAATATCTGGCGGGATTCCAAATCATCCCCGATGAGATTCCTGATTTTGGCGAGATCAAGTTCAACGAGGTGAAAATCTCCATGCGGGTTTCCCCGTTCATGGAAGGAGAGATTCGCGGCGGCCGCGTCATGGGGCTGAACATCCTGCTTCCCGAAGCGACGAACAGGCTGGGCGGCTTTTCGGATGCCTGCCACAGTCTGACAGCGGCCACTACGGTGGCAATTGGTAAAGAAGAAAAATTGATCGAAGAAATGGAAAAAATCATTCAAGGAGAATCGAATGGCTAAAGGCACAGGTTTTGGTAAGAGCATCTTGATTGGGGACCAATTTGTTTTGGAAGAAGTTCCTGCGATTGTTTCGGCGATTTCCTACGAAACGGAAACCACTGTCGAACGTCTCGCGAGCGGCGAGGGCTGGGTGTTGGAAGACAATCGCATCGAGGTCCCCGGCTACAAGGAAAAGAAAAAGGAACAGCAAGTCGGCTCCATCAATCGTGTCCTTGAAGTTATGAATATTGACGTCAGGAAGAATCCAATCAAGATTACCGTCGGTGGAAACCTGCTGGCAGGAAGCGGCGTGGGTGCCAGCGCGGCCAGTTGCGTTTCGCTGGCGCGAGCGTTGAATGAGGAGTTCCAATTGGGCTATTCGATTGAGCAAATCAACCACGTGGCCTGGCAGGGCGAATTCCCCTACCACGGGATCGCGAGCGGCGTGGACAATACTGCCTCCACCTATGGCGGACTTCTACTTTTCTACCTGAAAAATCAGGAACAGCACTTCGAAAAGATCAAAACCCCCAAGCCGTTTGAAATCGTTTTGGCCAATAGCGGCATCACCGCCAACACGGCCCTCCTCGATGAGTTCAGCGAACGACAGAAAAAGGAAAATCCCGCGCTCTTCGCTTCGCGCATGCAGGCCATCACCGATCAGGGACGGGAACTGAAAAAAGCTCTCGAAGCGGGTGACTTGAAAACTGCAGGACAGATTATGACAAACAATCACCAACTTCTGGCTGAGATGGAATACTCTCACGAGATTTTGGACAAGATGTGCAAGGAGGCGCTGGAGCGGGGAGCCTGGGGCGCCAAAGTGACAGGTGGCGGCCGCGGCGGCTACATGATCTCCCTGACACCCGACAAGGTACTTCAGGATAAGATTGCTTCGGCCTTTGACGCAGAAGGATACAAAGTCATCAAGGCGACGATCGGAGGCTGATCGTTCGCGAGTGTCAAGGAATTGCACGAACTGTAACGACTTTAGCCGTTTTTCAAGACGACTAAAGTCGTTACTATGAATCGCACAACACGTATTGTATAATCATCCCATGCTTACTGACCTGCCCTCTCCCCTGATTCTCTGCCACCGCGGCGCGAAAAAGTATGCACCCGAAAATACCCTGACCGCCTTTAAAACCGCACTTGAACTGGGCGCGGATGGCTTTGAGTTGGAT
>JAYRVQ010000622.1:0-15449 GCA_041918465.1 Anaerolineales bacterium | reverse complement strand
GTCGCGCGGCGGCAGGAGGACACCACACGCACCCGCGTCCAGCACCTCCGCGTTCCCACCGACGGGAGTAGCGACGCACGCCAATCCCGCGGACATGGCTTCCAGCAAGGCATTCGAGATTCCCTCCGAAACGGACGGCAAGGCGAACACATCCGCGGCCTCGAGATACGGACGCACATCCCGCTGGGAACCTGCAAAAGTGACGTGAGCGGAAAGGTCAAGTTTCTCTGCTTGAAACTCCAGGGCGCGGCGCGATGGGCCATCACCAAGCAAGAGCAGGTGCAGCGCGGGGCAATCTTTGCGCGCCACGGCAAAGGCGTTGAAGAGAGTCGGCAAGGATTTCTGCTCGGAGAGCCTGCCCATAAAAAGCACGATGACTTTTCCGCTCAAGTTTAAGGCGGATTTTGCTTCTTCTTTCGTGCGAGTGGACAAGAAGGATTCAAAGTCAATACCGTTGTTCATGCGGCGCAGGCGGCGCGCATCAAAGCCTGCTTCGAGGGCTTCGACTTGCATGGTATCGTCGAGGGCGATGACCGCGTCCGCCCAGCGGCGCAGAGCAAAGAGACGCACGCGTCCACGCAGGGTTTTATGCGAGACGCGGATGTCGCCGAACTCGCCGCTGTTGCCGAGTTTGACGATGACGCGCTTCCCCAACAACCGCGCCGCGATCACTGCCGCGAAAGCAGGTCCAAACGAAAGATGAGCATGGAGAATTTTGTAATCATTCCGACGTCGGAAAAGCGTCCAAAGCGCGCCGAGGACGAAGGTCAACGATTTCAGTTTGCCAGGGCCGCGCGGACGGACGCGCAGAATCTCGAAGCCGTCCCGCGTCTCGCGCGCGGACAGGCTCGCCGCGCCGCGCGTCAGTACAGAGATTTTCCAACCACGCGCCGCCAGCCAACCTGAAAGCCGCTCGGCTTGCCGTTCCGCGCCGCCGACGGGAAGCGGTGGAAACTCATTAACGAGCATCACCACGCCATCAGGCATGCGTCACCTCACCAGGTTTTTGTAAATACGACTTGGCATTGGGGGTAAATTTGGAATAGAAATTTAGCAGGTTGCGTGTCCATGTCTGTGGACTGTACACTTTTTGAGCGCGGGCTCGGGCGGACTTGCCCAACGAATCGCGCTGTGCCGAATCTGACAATAAATTTATCAACGACTCAGCCATTTTTTCTGGATCAGAGGGCGGAACGAGAATGCCAGAATCGTTTTCCAGCAAATAAGGCGTGTCGCCGACGCTGGCCGCCACGATGGGAAGTCCCGCGGCCATGGCTTCGAGTACGGAGACAGGCGTACCTTCGAGCAGGGATGAGTTCACGTACACATCCGCAACCGCCAACAAACGCGGTGCGTCATCGCGCTGACCGAGCAGGAAGGCGTGCCCTTCCAATCTGAGGGAGAGAATCTGGGCTGTCAGAGAGTCGCGCTGGCGGCCTTCCCCTGCGATGACGAGCGCGGCATTGGGATGCTTTTCATGAACGCGGGCGAAGGCTTGCAGGAGATAATCGAATCCTTTTTGGGGAGTTAATCGTCCGACGGAAAGAATCAAAATCCGATCCGCGTCGCCGATGAGTTCGCGGCGCAGAATTTGTTTTTCGTCCCGAGAAAGTTGCGGGATGCTGTTCACGTCCACTGCGTTGGGAAGCACGTCAATCGAGACATCGTCACCCACTTGCTGATGACCGAAGTCCGCGACGGCGTAACCGTTGGCGAGAATACCGTCCGCAAAATGGCGCAGGCAAAATGATTCAAGTTTTGCGCGGCGGGCGCTGATGCGCGAGGAATCGTATCCAGCGTTGCGAAACGATCCAAGAAACGGCGTCCCGCTCAAACGTCCCGCGAGCGAACCGAGGATGTTGCTGTAAGTCAGGTAGCCGTGAAGCAGGTCAAATCGTTCGCGGCGCAAAAATCCAATCAGTTTGAGGAATGAAATCGGGCTAAAAAGTTGGGGAAAGGGAAAGGTTACCACGCGCGCGCCTGCGGCTTGCAGGTCCGCGAGAAGAGGCGAGGCGGGTGAATGATCCAGGTTGACGACCGTCACGTTTATCCCCAACGGCCGCAAAGATTTGATGAGAAAAAGTTGCATCTTCTGCGCGCCGCCCCAATTGAGCGTGTCAAGCATCTGCGCGATTCGCATCGGAGCCTTTCAGGAGAGACGAGCGCAAATTTTTGATGAGCGAGATGACCATGTCGCGTTTGAACAACCAGAGAGCGCCCGCGTATGCGACGCCGCCAGCCGGGATACTGAGGGTGAGTTGCCAAATTGGAGACAAGGAGACGGTCAACGCCAGGACGCCGAGGGTGGCCGCCGTCATGAACGCGGCCGCCATCAGGGACGGCGAGATCGCGCTCCCCAGATCGCGCAAGGGCAACCCCAGCAACCGGGCGGCCGCAAACAGATTGATCATTCCTCCGACAAGGGCGATCAGCACCTGCATCCAGCCCGTTACAACGATGGACTGCATGGTTGTCACCGCCCACCAAAGTGCAGGGAAGAGCATGGCGAGGCGGACGAGCGCCAACCACGTCAACACCTGCGGGCGGCCCTCCGCCTTATAGGCGCTCCCGGCATTATATGCCAGCGACATGAGCATGGAATAGACAGAGAGAGCTTGCAATACAGGGATCGCCTCCTGCCATTTTTCGGTGAACACTACCAGCGTAAATGGCTTCGCGACCAACGCAAGGCCGATTCCCAGCGGCAGGGTAACCAAAGAGACATAACGCGTGGTTAAATAGAATCCACGCGCGAGACTGCCGGGCACATCGCGCATGCGCGCGTAGAGCGGAAAGAGCACCGTGCTTAGCACCCGTGCAAATTGAAGAATGACAAGGTCGGGCAAGCGAAAGGCAAGAGTGTAAACGCCCAGGGCTTCGGAACCAAGATAACGCCCCACCAGCAGGTAGTCCAGATTTTGAAGAAGCACAGCCAGGATGGCAACGCCAACAATATGAATGCCATAGGAGAGCAGTTCGCGCGCTTTTTCGAAATCAAATTCAAAGGTGGGTCTCCAGGGTGTAACAAACCACATCACAGCCGAGGCGGCAACTGCGCCCGCAATTTGTCCCCAGATGAGGCTCCATGCGCCGTAGCCAAGTACGGCAAATATGATGGACGCCAGTCCCTTCGTGAGGGCAGATATAAAGTCGGGAACGACCGAACGCCCAAAATCAAGGCGCTTTCTCAGCATCCAGCCATGGATGTCGCCGAGCGCGTCGATTGGAAAGGTCAGAGCAAGCACGCGCGTCACTTCGGTGACACGGTCATCACGGAAATAAAGTCCGGCAAGTGGAGCCACGAACCAGCTGATCGCAAAAAGAAGTGTACGAACGAACAGGTTCAACCAGAAGGCAGTGCTGGCGCGGACTTTATCGTCCGGGTAGTAGATGAGCGCGGCCCCGATGCCAAAGTCACTGATCACATCCAGAAAACTAATGGTAGTGATGGCATATCCAACCAGCCCAAAATCATCCTTTGCAAGAAGGCGCGCCAAAAAAATGGTGCTGATAAAGACCATCAATTTTCCGCCAAAAAAAGTGATGTATCTCCAGGCTGTGCCGTGAATAGCCACCCGCGCAAAATCAGGACGCTGATTGATTGAACTCACACGGTCTACCTCGTAGTAGATTCCTTTTCTTCGGACACTACATCAAAACTGGTCTGCGCCACCTGAGCGGCTGCCAGCGCCACCCCAACGAGAATCCAAAACACATTCGAGTAAGCACTATTCTTGAAGATAGACTCAAACATATAGCCTGCCATCCCTGCAAAAAGAGCGGCAGTGATAAAAGCTTCATCGCGCAAGCCAACCAGGACAAATTGACGACGCGCCCGCAACAACCCACTAAACATGTAGATCATTAATGACGCAAAGATCAATGTGCCGACCAGTCCCTGCTCCGAGAGATACTCCATATACAAACTGGCAGGTGAGCGCGCCTCCCGCCGATCATCAATCCCAAGGTTGCGTGAATAATCCTGATAGTAGGTGCTGTAATTACCCAAGCCAACGCCTAATATCGGATTATCCCGGAACATCCGCCAGGCAACCGTATTTTCACTCAAGCGGCCGCGGAAAGAAGTGTCCACCACCTGTTCGTTGCCGGTGGGAATTAGCTGAATGAGGGAGTTTATGCGGTCGGCATATGTGGCCGGGAGGAATTGGATCAATCCAAGCCCAACCGTAAAAGTTATCACCAGTGGAATGAAATTGAAACGACGTTGCGCCAGAAGAACCGCCACCGCAAACACCAGGCTCAGGAAGCCTCCGCGAGAGAACGTGAAGAAGATCGACAACACGGCCACCGTCAGCGCCCAAACCGCCAAAATGCGCAACCAGATTTTCCGTTCATGCAAGATGCGATCCAAGGCAAGGGGCGCAAGCACAACAAGAACCTGTGCATAGGCGTTTGGATTGGCGTACGGCCCTGTCAAGCGGTGTCTCTCAACTTCACCGCTGATTTGCTGTTCCCACCCGCCAAATCCCAGGTAAGTATTGCCGAAGTCACTTGTCAAGTACTGGAAAACACTAATCGTCCCCATGATGATGCCCGCCGCGATCAGAGCCCAGACCGCGCGCCGCAAGGAAGACGGGTGTTGAATGAAGTACACTACTATCACCATGCCCAAGGCATCTTTGACAAATCCAATAAACGCATAGTTCGCGGCGATCGAATCTTGGGCATGGAGAAGCGAGATCAACCACGAGATCGTATAAACCAAAAGAAACAGACCGGCCCGCACCCAGCCAAGAGGGCGTTCTCCATAAATAGCCATTCGGATCAAAATAACAATGATCAATAAACCAGCCAGGGGCTGTGCCATCGAGGGGAGGCTATGATAAGTGATCCCAACATTTGAGAGCTGGGTGTAAGTAATGATTAGAAAACCGGCCAATCCCAACTCTGGTTTTCCAATTGCTCCGATAAACATCAGTGCCGCGGGGACAGCCAACAGAGACAAGAGTCCTATCTGATCAACAGTAACTGCAATGATAATTGACAGGAAGATGGAAATGAAAATAACCAAAAAACCAAGCACATCTGGTTTTTTGGCGGGCTCACGAATCAATTCATTTGTCGAAGACTGCCGTACACTCATAATGGCACCACCAATGTCATCATGCCCGCCTCAACGCAAGGCGGGCATGTCTCATCCTGCTACACGCGAACTATTCCGATTCCGTGGCCTTGTGGATCCAAAACGGATTTTTCATTTCCCATACGTAGATGGGATGCGAGTTATCCTTGCGAGCTTGCTCCAATGCACTCTCGGCCTGTTCAACCAATTCCGCAGAAGTAATATCGTCGCTGTAGACCGAACCGCCGATACGGGGATCGGCATTGACCTCGACATCGTACTCGTTCAAGGCAATTGGCCGAATCATTGACTGCAAAATGCGATCAAACGTCCGATTCGCCGCGGACCCGGGAGTGGCGGGCAACAAGACAGCAAAACTTGTCTCACCCCAGCGACCAATCAAATCATTGCCACGCAATTCCTTTCGTAAGCGGTCGGTAACCGTGCGAAGCAAACGCTGAGCGGCTGAAGCAGGGACCGTTTCCAGCAGGTCGCGCAATCCATATAGCTCGACAATGCCAACCGACAACACATCGTCGGGGCGACGCGCCAGCTCATCATCCAGCAGGGTGCGGAAATATCGGGCGTTATAGACGCCGGTGAGGTTGTCCACCCGCGCACGCTGGCGATAGGCCTCCAGCGGGATGCGAATTTGTTCGCTCAAGATGACGATCAACGCGCCTGCTGCAATGCCCAGCAAAAGCGCCAGACCAGCATCCCGAATTGGCTGTGGGCTTATGGGCTCCTCTGTAGCAATGGCAGTGTCCAGGAAATTCAAATCATAGACCTGATTGAAACCGCGCAAGAACTTGATCGCCTGATAACCAACAGCATTCGCCAGTTCGGCGGCCATTTTGGGATCAGGCCCGGTTACGTCCAGTTCCACCACACTCGATTCAGGCAGGACAACCGCCAGCATCTCATAATCTTCAAGGGCGCTGGCTTCCAATTTCAGGGACGACAACGCTTCGCCGTAAATACGCTGGCTGTTCATAACCTCGGCATATGTGGCAACAATGGAACGTCGATCCAGCGTATCAAGACTGTTTACGACATCCCGTCCAACAGTCAGCGTGGCGCCGGGGGTGATGATAAACGTGGCAGTCGCCTGGTATTGTGGAGTCGCAAGATAAGACAATCCCAACGACAGCGCGACAGCCAACAGTGCAGTCAGAAGAACCACCCACCAGCCACGTTGAAGCATTTGAAAATAAAGTCGAGTTTCCATAATTAGTACCTCCAACAAACTTTTCTTGACGAATTAGTGTGCACCGCGTTGCTTAAAAACAGCGATGGCGGTTTGAAAGAGAATGTTGATGTCCAACCAGATACTGCGCCGTTCTATGTATGCAATATCCAATCGCAAACGATCATCAAACTCCATCGAGGCCCGACCAATTATCTGCCAGAGGCCTGTCAAACCAGGCAATACATCCAGACGCTCAGTATGCCATAGTTTATATGTATCCGGACCAAACGAGGTGGGTCTCGGACCGACCAGACTCATCTCGCCGCGCAGAACGTTCAACACTTGTGGAATTTCATCCAGGCTTGTCCTACGCAAAAAGCGGCCGATGGGAGTAATGCGCGGATCGTTCGTAATTTTGAAGTCCGGCCATTGAAGTTCGTTCAAGTGAGCATACTTGACCTTCAACTCCTCGGCGTCCGGCACCATGGTCCTAAATTTATACATTTGAAAACGCTGTCCACCTCTGCCTGTTCGATACTGTAAAAATATTGCAGGCGCCCCCGGAGATGTAGCCTTAATAACCACGGCGACTATCCCAATTAACAGAAGCCAGAACGGTGCTGTCAGTATCACTACACCCAAGTCAAAACCCCGCTTAACGGAATGATACAACTGGCCAGTCAAGACCCGTTTCTTTGGATCAAATTTTCGAACCCAGGAAAAATCAACAGGCATTATAAGATTAATCTGCATTATAAACACTTTCACCAAAGGTACCAACGATTATAGGTTGCCAATGCATAATTCATACAATTATTATATCAAATAAGATGTAGTTTATCCAAAACTGTGTTTTCGCCCCACTTTATAGATTACTTCATGCTTCAGACGGTGGATGTGATTGAATTAATCGTTGTTCGGCACGCTCAATCAACTCGTCAAAGGTCAGGGCTTCTTCAGGGAAGGAAGCAAAACTCCAAAGCACGTTGGATCCCATGGCTTCCGCGACTGCCTTTTGGATCCGTTCTCCAAAAATCGCAGAATTTTCGACAGTAGTTTCCGGACAAAGAAGCACAAACCGACCAGAATGATCGCGCAAGATCAGGTCTGTTTCGCGCGCCCCGTCGCTAATGATCTGTCCAACTCGGGCAACGGCAAATCGATGGAGTAAATCCATCTGAAGCCCCTCGAAGGGTTTTAAATAATCTTTGTGCCTCCCTTTTTCCAACTCCACGATCAACAAAGAAAGTGGATGCTGATATCGTCTGGAGCGAGTCAACTCCGCGCTGATGCGATCCTGAGCCTTCTGAATTTCAAATGTGCGATTTGGATAAGTGGTTGTTGACAACCCTTCAAACAATATATTTATGGATTCCAAATGTCGGCCAACGTCAAAAGCCAGACCAGCGGAAATCATAACCAAAATCAACTGAATGCCCAATACCTGGAAATTCGAGGGGTTCTCCTGAAGCCGCCAATAGAAGACCCAAACTAGCCCGTAGATAATCGTCCAGAGAACCAGATATACATAAATTGAAACGCGGGACATGGTTGGGATATATAACCCCGCCAAAACAGCCAATGCAATTAGTATAAAGAAGGCTGGTTCAAAATTAACAACATTCTGTTCGATGTAGTTAACTTGCGCAACGCCGAAAATAAGCAGAAGATAAAAGAAAAGAAAAGCGATGGAATTCTTCAGATTGGACATTTGCAGATTATATCTTAATCGCTTAATCCGGAAGGCGACTGATTTTCACCGTCCGCGAGGAAATCGAGGAAGGCCTTCACCACCATCGGATCAAAATCCGCGCCCTCTCGCGAGCGGATATATTCCAAAGCCGCGGCCTCGCTCCACGCGGGACGATAAGGCTGATCCCGTTTAAGGGTGTCCCATACATCCACAACAGAGAAGATGCGCGCCACAAGAGGAATCTGCTCAGCCTTCAGCCCACGCGGATATCCACTGCCTTCCCATTTTTCGTGGTGCGCGTACGGAATAACGGCCGCGGGACGTAGATAATCAATGGACACAAGTAGATCGCGCGCAATCACAGGATGTGTGCGGATAATCGCCCACTCATCATCGTTCAGGCTGCCCGGTTTCAACAAAACGCTGTCCGGGATGGCAAGTTTTCCAATATCGTGCAACAACGCCCCACGATAAACATGCGTCAGATCCTGTTCAGAGACCCCCAATCGTCGCGCCAATTCCACCGTCAAAGCGGACACACTATGACTATGACCACCCGGCTCAGCCGAGCGAAGTTCCAACAGGCGGGCCCAGCCCTCAATCGTACTGTCGTACGCAACAGAAAGTTCCGTATAGGAGCGTTGTAATTGCTCGAACAAATGAGCGTCGTCAATAGCCACCGCCGCCTGCCTGGCAAGCGTTTCCACGAAGTTCTTCCATTCCAAATTGGCCGTAAACAAATTACGAAAATACAATTCCAAAACCCCCTTCATTTTTCCTCGCGCAATCAAAGGTACAGCATATACGCTGACGAAGCCTTCGCCAGCAATCCGTTCGGGACGGGAAACCTGACCAGCGAACAGGTCCAATCTTGAAACGCCAATCACTGTACGCTCGAGAGCGGCCCTGCCAGCCGCGTCCTCCCCAATTCGCAGGCTGGAGCGACGAATACCTGCTCCACGGAAGCCGCGCCCAGCCGCGTATTCCAAAACCTGCAAATGCGGGTTGACCAGCAACAAATCAGCGGCATCCACGCGTAACTGGGATGTTACCTGCTCCAAAAACACCTTTAGCGTGACCTGCAAATCCAGGCTGGAAGCCACAGCAATATCGACCGTGTGCAATGCAGATAAGCGATGCAAGCGCTGTTCAGTCTCCGAAACAAGGCGCGCGTGTTCAAGCATTAAACCGGCACGTGATACAAACCGGGACAATACGCGCACCTCATCCTCGCGAAATGCAGCCGGATCCGAGCTTTGCAAATCCAACACGCCAATGATCCGCTCTCCATTTTTCAATGGCAAAACAAGTTCGGAACGCGCCGAGGTCCATCCCTCCAAATAATCGGGTTCCAATTGAACGTCTGGGACATTAACAAGTTGCCCGCTTCTAATCGCCTTCGCAATCAGACCCGACCCGTCCAATGTTAAAGGTTGCAATACAATTTCTGAAGAAGTAGCCCCCTGGATTGCAAACCGCTCCAGACTTGGAGGTTCCCCTTCAAGAAGCCACACACTGCAATTGGACTGCTGAAATTCCGAAACGACAACGTGGGCAATTCTTTGACAAAGGTCTGGGATATTCGAAGCAACGGCTCCGATCAGAGCATCAGAGGCGCGGTAGAGACGATCCAATTCCTTGTTGCTGTTTTGGATCGCGTCAAATAGGCGCGCGTTGTAAACCGCGCTTGCTCCCTGAGCCGCAAACAAGGATAATAATCGCTCGTCCTGTTCTGTGAAAACCCTTATTTCGTTGTTTACTTCTGCCACTCCCAGCACACCAATCAGCGTTCCGCCAAATAACATAGGAACTTCCAGCACCGAAGAGTAATTGGTTTCATCGAGTTTGCTAAGCCGATTCTCCCATTTTCGATAGTTCTTTACCAGGAGCGGTTTTCGGGTTTCGGCTACCCGCCCGGCCATCCCTTCGCCCATTTTTAGAGTCAGGCCTGCAGGGAAACCCACTCCACTTGCTATGGACAGTTCCAGGATATCAAGATTTTCGTTGAACAAATAAATAAAAGAACTGGGAGTATTCATCAATTGTTTAACAGAATTTACAATCATGGACAATACCCATTGCAAATCCCGTTCACCCGCCAGGCTGGCCGAGACGCTATTTAAGGCGGCAAATTCATCCCCTCGTCTTTCCGCTTCTGTAAGCATCCTCACTTTATCCAGCGCAATAGCCGCCTGTCCCGCAAGCGTCTTGAGAAGACTGATATCATCCTCGGTCCAGGTACGAGGCGCCGTAGCCAGCACCAACAGAATTCCCTGTTCAACCATGCCCGTTGACAGTGTCTCTGCCAGAACGGAGCGCGCTCCTTCCTCCGAAAAGACCTGGTAAATTACAGAGGCAGATTCAGACAATTCATTTATTGAAAAACTGACGGGATTAAACAATTCATCGCCGGAATCCATCTCTTGTAGTTTGGCGTTTAACTGTTCAGGAAATCGAATCCCGAACGTCGCTTCAAGCGACCACCTTCCCCCCGAAGTCGACACAATAACAGCCATCGCTGTTTTAAGAAGATGCGCCGCGCTCCGGCAAACCAATTCCAAAATGTCACCCGCGTGTCGAGCCAAAATAATATCGTGATCGATCTCCGTCATCGTCTGCAAAGTCACAACTTTTTCATGCAGGGAACTCGAAATCTTTCTCTGCTCGGTAATGTCTTCGGTAATTCCATCAAAATAAAGCAACGTCCCATCTGGCCCGCGGATAGCCCTGGCGGATTCGCGAATGCAAATCAAAGAACCATCCTTTCGATTGAACTCCGACACGTAATCACTATACGAAGCTTCCGCGAATAGCAGATCTCGAAGCTCCCTGCAAGGATGCAATAAGCCATCATCCCGTCCATTGTTGTGCTCACGCATTTCTTCCAAGCTGTCAAACCCAAGCATCCGAACCAAGGTCGGATTCGCAAGCAGGTTGCGTCCATCCGGTGCAATTCGCCACATGCCAAGCGGAGAGTTCTCGAAAAGGCTGCGAAAGTTTTCCTCGCTGGCACGAAGAGCGTCTTCGGCTTGTTTCCTTTTGATCACCAGCGCCACCTGGGAAGAGACAAATTCCAGCATCCGCTGTTCCCGCTTGCCATACGCCAGCGGATCCTGATAATGCTGGACCACCATGACACCAATCGCGGAGCCGTCCACGATGAGCGGCACGCCAAGCCACACTTTACTGGGCGAACCAACCGCGTCCACTACACCACGCTCAGCCAAATCATTCTGCGCGGATTCATCACAAATCAACGACCGGCCCATATGGAGCACATAGTGCGTTAACCCGTTCTCCGACTGCTCGCCTTCTGGCGCCTCGTCCATCTCGTCAACATAATAAGGCAACGTAAAATATCCCTTGCGCGGACTGGTCAAGGCAATATAAAAATTGCCTGCCGGCATCACTTGAGAAATAATGGAATGGATGCGGGGAAATAAATCATCCAGCGACGGGGCAAGGTCGGCCGCCTGCGCGATCTGATACACAGCCTCCTGTAAAATCGCGGCTTGCTTTGCCTCCAACGCCATCCGGTTTTGCCTGGCGATCCCACTCCCCCAAAACGCCGCAGCCCGCAACGCAAATGGCAATTTCCCAACCTGTGCGGTTGACTTCACGACATAATCCCGAATGCTCCCAGTGCTGAGCACTCTGCGCGCTTGCTTCTCATCGCGTGCTGCAATAAGCAGAATCAGCGGCAACGACGAATTCAGTTTCCCCAAAACTTTCAAACGATCCGATTCTCTCCCCGGCAACGCGCCAAAATCAACCAGCCCGGCGTCAAACATTCCCGATGCCGCCTGCCGTTTAAAATCAGACAGGCTATCCGCCGTCTTCAAATCGCACAAAAACTCCCGCCTCTGCAAAACCGTCGAAACAGGAGGCCGGAAACCACGAGAACCAAATAAACATAAAACTCGCAAGGAGCGATCACGCATATCCATACCTGTCCATTACTATAATACATCAAATATCGAAAATCACAAAACCATTCCGGGCAATTTCATGCCATAATCAAAGATATGAAAACTTCCATGCTCATTTGCGGTGCAGGCATCACAGGTGTCAGCGCGGCATATCACCTGGCACAGGCAGGCAACCGAGACATCCTACTCGTGGACGAACGTCCGCCCCTCAGCCTCACCAGCGACCGCTCCACCGAATGTTACCGCAACTGGTGGCCCCAGCCGGATATGCTGGCGCTCATGAACCGTTCCATAGACCTGATGGAAGGACTTGCCCATAAATACGGAAACACCTTCCACATGAATCGACGCGGCTACTTATATGTGACAGCCCAACCGGACAAAATTCCCGCCTTCCGCGTCCGCGCCGAGCGGACCTCGAGCCTGGGCGCCGGACAACTGCGAGTCCACACCGAATCGGATTCCACCTACCTGCCAGCCAGCGCCAACGGTTGGGAGACAGAACCCGAAGGCGCGGATCTGTTGCTCGGTGATAGACTCATCCACCGCCACTTCCCCTATCTGACAGAATCTGCCGTAGCCGCGTTACACGCCCGTCGGGCGGGATGGCTGAGCGCCCAACAGCTGGGGATGACTCTCCTCGAGGGCGCTCGCAGGCTTGGGGTCCGGTTTGAGTCGGCGCGCGTCGACCGCCTGGAGGTCCGCGAAGGACGCGTAAGCGCGATCCATTTTGCAGACGGGCGACGTGTCGAATGTCCCGTTTTTATTAACGCAGCTGGGCCGCATCTCCGCGAAGTCGGAAAAATGTTGGGCATGGATTTACCTGTGCACACCGAATTGCATCTTAAGATGGCGATCAAAGATCCGCTGGGTGTTGTGAGCCGCGACGCGCCGCTCCTGATCTGGGACGACGAACAACAACTGCCGTGGAACGAAGAGGAAAGAGCCGCGCTGATGGAGGATCCGTCCACCCGCTGGCTGGCAGAGACTTTTCCCATTGGCGCGCACACGCGCCCCGAAGGCGGGCCAGGAAGCGAAATGCTGGTGATGCTGTGGGAATATCAGACCCGCCTTTCGCCGCCAATCGAACCGCCCGCGCTCGACAGGGACTTCCCCGAAGTCACTTTGCGCGGGATGGCGGCTATGTTGCCGCGCTTGCGCGAGTATTTCGAAAAAATGCCACATCCGCACATGGACGGCGGCTACTACACAAAGACGATGGATAACCTTCCCTTAGTTGGCCCGCTGGGCACAGAGGGCGCATTCGTGGTAGGCGCGGTTTCGGGATATGGGATCATGTCGGCTTGCGCGATCGGCGAACTGCTGGCCGCGCACGTAACAGGCGCGCCACTACCATCGTATGCGCCAGCATTTCACCCAATCCGATTCGAAGACCCTGTTTACATAAAGAGTCTGGAGCAGGTTGGCGAAAACGGTCAGTTATAAATGCAAAAAGATTGTAAAATGGTGCCAATCCCGGAGGCGCATATGAAATGGCTGTTGGTCATCACGCTCACTGTGCTCTCGTTTTTGCTGTCTGCCTGTTTGGATATGGACATGGTCACGTCAGCGCCCAACCCCTTTGTGGTCACGCCTTCGCGTCCGCCGACCATTCTCTCACCAACCCCCCTCCTTATCTACCCAACTACATCCGCCACCCTGCCCCCGCCTCCGTCCATTACGCCCAGCCAAACGGCCACGATAGGCCCGTCGCCCACCTTCACCCTTTCGCCCACTTTCACGCCTTCGACCACCGCCACAGAAACCGTTACTTCTTCGCCCACGTTCACAAACACCCCCATCCCGTTGGCAATCCAACTGCTCGGATGTGACACAAGCCTGGATGTGACTCACGGGATGGGCGAAGTGACCAACGCCTACATCATACTTGCCAACGCTTCAAAACCGGACCTGACAACTGTCTGCGCGACCCTGTCCGCCGCGGACGAGGGACGCATCCACCCAGATAAGACAGTTTGCATCCCCTCTCTTCCCGCCGGTTTTCAGGTGACGCTCAAGCTGACGATTGATACAACTTTTCGAGTAGTTACCATCGTAAATGTTACAGTCAACTCCAACGAGGGGATTTTCGCCAGCGCAGGCGGACTGGCCTGCAGGGATATCGGCTTGTTCAAACCCGCGCCAGAACTACTTGGCGTTCTGCAACCCATACCTTAAAGCAAAGTGACTGTCATCTTGAAGATGACAGTCACTTTTTTAGCGGCAATGTAAACACGAACCGACTGCCTTTTCCTTCCCCCTCGCTTTCCGCCCAAATCCTTCCGCCGTGCGCCTCCACGAGGTGGCGCGCGATCGTCAGCCCGATGCCGCTTCCGCCGCCCGAAGCGCGCGAACGGGATTTGTCCACGCGGTAGAAGCGGGTGAAGATGTGCGCCAGGTGTTCGGGCGGGATGCCCATACCCGTATCGGTCACTGCGATCTGGATCTCACCGTTTTTGCGTTCCGCGCTGATCGTCACCGCGCCGCCCTCGTTTGTGTATTGAATGGAATTGGCTGTCAGATTCAGCAAAACCTGCCCGAGGCGGCCCTCGTCCGCGATGAGACGCGGCAGTTCGCGCGGCAGGCTCGAGGTCAGAACGACGCGTTTGGCGCGGGCGTTGGGAGTCAGCCGTTTGATGGTTGTCTCCACCAGCGCGGCGATGTCCGCTTCGCGCAAGTCCAGCGGATAAGCGTGGGCTTCCACGCGACTGAGTTCCTGTAAATCATCCACGAGGCGGCTGAGACGGTCGGCCTCGGCGTGGATCTGCTGATACGTTTCCGCGTTGGCAGGCAGGAGACCGTCCACCAATCCTTCCATCGAACCTTTGATGGCGGTAAGAGGCGTGCGAAGTTCATGGCTGACATCGCCGATCAACTGGCGGCGCATGGACTCAACCTGTTCCAACTCGGTGGCCATCTGATTGAAACTTTCGCCCAATTGGCCAAGTTCGTCAACGCTCTTCACAGCCACGCGCTCGTCATATTTTCCTTCGGCAATGCGGCGGCTGGCAGAGGTCATTTCCTGCAAAGGCGCGACAACGCGCCGGCTGAGCGCGAGACTCACACCCACCGCCACGATCACCGCGGCCACAGAAGCCACCGCCAATGCTTCATTAACACCATTGCGAAACTCGTTGTAAAAACCCTGCATCATCCCCTGACCTATGCCCTGGCCCAGCTGACCCTGTCCCATGCCTTGCCCCATGCCGTTCATATGACGGTTAAAAGCAGTCGGCGCGGTGAATTGAATGGCAACGACCAGGACGATCATACCAATCAAAATCACAGCCAAAAAGGCGATGAAAAGTTTTACAGCGAGTCGGCGGCGGATGGTATCGATCATAAAAGATCATCCTCGAAACGATAGCCCACGCCTCGCACCGTGACAATAAACTGGTCACCGATCTTCTGGCGGACGTGACCAAGATGCACATCCACCACGCGCGTCTCGCCAAAGTATTCGCCGCCCCAGACATTTTCAAGCAATTGTTCGCGGGTGAGCACGCGGCCGCGATTCTCCGCTAGGATGCGGAGCAGGTCAAACTCAAGGGCGGT
>JAYRVQ010000621.1:0-4034 GCA_041918465.1 Anaerolineales bacterium | reverse complement strand
GCCTGGAACTGGTGTATTGCCCCCAGTTCCACTGCTCCCGCTGGGACAGGAGCAATCAATCACATAATATCCCCTTCCGCCACTGACAGAAACACCCGCCCCGATCTCGCACAAGTCGGGAGAAAGCATGGTGTGCTGGTGATCCGCGTCAGCCCAAGAAGATGATGTCACCAACGACCAGCCTATCGCATCCGGGCTCCCTGAAATAATATTTTCCGAACGAAAAACAAAGGAATATCCAGCGGCCCTAAGGCGGTCTGGAAACGAAATACCGCCAGGACCAGTGTGAGTAACAGTTCCCGTAGAGGCCATGTACTCAGCTTGATTTTGTGCAGTGCCCATCAAAATGGAACTGATGGCATAGGCAGGTAGTCCATTTTGGGCACGATAGCTATTAACGGCGTCGATCAGGTCGTAGGCGGTGGCGAGATGTGGTCGAAGCGGGGATTCCGCTTGAACGGGCGCGGCCTGCGCGGAGTCCAACAACGAAGCGAATATCAACAGGCAGAGAGCAAAGCGGATTCGCAGGGTCATACAAAAATTATACTTGGATTTGGCTACCTGCTGGAAATTCATCCCGACAACTCATTTTTTGTGAAGTCAGATGTTCATATCGCCTGATGAATGACTTTGTAGCCGTACATTTATCCTGCTTTCGGCTGATAATACTCTTAATTTGCCCGCCAATTGTCTGGCTAATGCTAGAATATATGAAACGGCTCCCCTCCATTAGAGGTATGTGATGGTTTAAGAATCAAAATCACCAAGGAGGCACCATGGAGACCACTACGTTCGAAGCGCCCGCACTGTACGGGGATCACCACGTCAGCGAGGTGCGCCGCATTTTACTGGAATTGACGGGGGTCAGCGATGTTTACGCGTCCAGCGCTTTCCAGACCATCGAAGTCGCATTTGACCCGTCCAAGATCAAGGCGGAGCAGATCGAGGCGCGCCTGCAAGAGGCTGGTTATCTGGGCGAAATCCCGATGCTGGTGGAAAGCGGGATCGCAGTAGAGAAGGTCGGCAACGATCAATTCTTCCGCCACACCGCCTCATACGAGACTGTCAAAACGACGGTCTCGTTTGCCCAGCGCGTGGATCACGACGCGCGCCCGCTCTGGCCTTGCCCGGGAATGGTTCCTGTCAAAAAGATAGAAGAATAATAGAGGTGCATCATGGCTAAGAAACGCGAAATCAAGGAATATTCGACCGATCCAGCCGCGCAACAAATGCTGATCCGCGCCGAGGAACTCGGCATCGGCACAGCATTTACGCGGGCCGATGATATGGCCCCATGCAATATTGGTGACAAAGGCATGTGCTGCAAGAACTGCGGCATGGGTCCTTGCCGCCTGACCAAGAATGGCGATGTAGGCATCTGCGGCGCGACCCTGGACACGATCCAGGCGCGCAACCTCACGCGTGCCATTGCCGCGGGCGCGGCCGCCCACTCCGATCACGGACGCGGCATGGCGATGACGCTCAAAGCCGCCGCCAACGGAAAGGCGGAAGGTTATTACATCCGCGACGTGGCAAAACTGCGCACCGTTGCTGCGCTCTACGACATCCCCATCGAGGGACGTTCTCCCGAGGAGATCGCCAACGATCTGGCGGATCTTTATCTCGCCCAATTCGGCCAGCAGGAGGGACGCGTCATCCTTACCAAGCGCGCTCCCGCCAAACGCATCAAACGCTGGGAAGAGACAGGCGTCATTCCGCGCGGCATCGACCGCGAAGTGGTGGAATGCCTGCACCGCACCCACATCGGCGACGACCAGGACGCCGCTCATATCCTTCAGCACGCCGTCCGCACCGCGCTCGGCGATGGCTGGGGCGGAAGCCTGCTCGCCACCGATGTTTCCGATATCCTCTTCGGCACCCCCGCCCCGATTTTGGGACAGGCCAACCTGGGCGTCTTAAAGGAAGATTACGTCAACGTGGTCGTGCATGGTCACGAACCCACCCTCAGCGAAATGATCGTGGCCGCCTCGCAAATGCCCGACATCATCGAATATGCTAAGGCTGCAGGGGCCAAAGGCGTCAGCCTTTCGGGCATCTGCTGTACAGCCAATGAGATCCTCATGCGCCAGGGTGTGCCCGCCGCGGGCAACTTCCTCCAGCAGGAACTTGCCATCTTGACGGGCGCGGTCGAAGCCATGGTTGTGGACGTGCAATGCATCATGCAGGCGCTGGTGGGACTGGCTTCCAAGTTCCATACCAAGATCATCACTACCTCGCCCAAAGTCAGGCTGAAAGGCGCAACACACATTGAATTTGAAGAAGAACACGCCCTGACCATTGCCAAGAATATCCTCAAGGCTGCCATCGACAATTACAAGAATCGCGGCAGCGTGGTCATCCCCGATGTACGCGAGGATCTCGTCCCTGGCTTCTCACACGAATACATCAACTACATGCTGGGCGGTTCCTACCGCGCCTCCTTCCGCCCGTTGAACGACGCCATTATGTCGGGGCGAATCCGCGGCGTGGCGGCTATCGTCGGATGCAATAATCCACGCAGTCAGCATGACTACATCCACACACACGTTGCCCGCGAATTGCTCAAAAAGGATGTGCTCATTGTTGAGACGGGATGTGGCGCCATCGCCGCGGCCAAGCAGGGACTCCTTTTGGGAGAGGCAGGCCTGAGCGAGGTCGGAAGCGGTCTGCGCGAAATTTGCGAGACGGTCGGCATCCCGCCCATCCTGCACATGGGGTCGTGCGTGGACAATACCCGCATCCTGACCGTGCTAACTCAGATGGTGGAAGATGGCGGTCTCGGTGATGATATCGACCAGATTCCTGCCGTCGGCCTTGCGCCCGAATGGATGAGCGAAAAAGCGCTCTCAATTGGAACGTACTGCGTGGCGTCTGGCGCCTATGTTATTTTCGGCGGCACGTCACCGGTAGGTGGTATGCCTGGGCGCGTGGACAGCAGTGACATCGTTGCCCATTACATCAGCGAAGGCTGGGAAAAACTCTTCGGCGGCAAACTGGAATTCATCCCCGACCCGCAGAAGATGATCGATGCCACGCTGGACCACATCGACAAGAAACGCGCCGCTCTTGGCTTGCCCGAATGGGAAGAGAACAAGTTTGGCCGCAGTGGCGACGCGCAGATGATCGAGATGGAGAAGTTGCCGATTTCACAGCGACGCGAAGCCATCTACGGTGTCGCGGCGGATTAGGAGGCTGTCATGTCAAAATACATTGCTACACGTGCAATCCGCGGCGCCAACGCGCTGGTTACTGAAGCCGAGGTGATGCTCAACCAAGCCCTCATCGAAAAAGGCCCCGACACCCCGGTCTCCTTCCCGAACACGGCCTACTACCTCCCCACCATCCTCGGCATGACAGGCAAATCCATCGAAAAGATCGGCGACCTCAAACCGGTGATGGACTACACCCGCGGCCTGCTTCACCCCGTTCCCGCGGGCAAGCACTGGACGCCCTACCTCGGTGAGACACTCGACTCGGGGATGGCGACCCTGCTCGCGGCGGAGACCATCGAGGCCATCCGCTTCATCTATGGACTTCAGCCTGAACCCATGCCCGAAGGCTTTGCCCTCGCTGGAGGGACCGCCTATGGTGGCGCGAACGGTCATGGACATTTGAACGGCCCGATTGACGATATCCAACTTCGCTCGTGGGGCATCCAACTGGTGGACGGCCGTATGCCAGGCTTCGCGGCCATTGTCGGATGCGCCAAGTCCAACGAGGTCGCGGTCAAGATCGTGCGCGAACTCCAACGCCGCAACATTCTGACCTTCCTCTCGGGCAACGTCAACGGACGCTCGATCATTGACCAGCTCAACGAAGAAGGCGTGGAACTCGGCTACGATACCTACACCGTCCCGTTCGGACGCGACACGATCAGCGCCATCTACGCTCTCGGCTTCGCCACTCGCTCCGCCCTGACCTTCGGCGGACTCAAACCCGGGATGTCGCGCGAAATCCTGCTCTACAACAAGGAACGCGTCTTCGCGTTCGTTCTCGCCCTCGGCGAAGTGGACGATCTCAAGTACGCGGCCGCG
>JAYRVQ010000620.1:0-3162 GCA_041918465.1 Anaerolineales bacterium | reverse complement strand
GGTAACGCAAACCGTTGAAACTGTCGAATAAGTAGGAAAAAGCAAAAAAAGTGTGCCTGAGCATAGTGTTAGTAATAGAAGAGACCTGCAATATAAAAAATCCGTGTTTGGGTTTTTCGACAGTCTCGTAGGCGGCAATAGGAATGGAGTTACAAAATATGCAATTACCGGATTATTGGCTAACACGACCTAGCGTAAACTTCGACGAAACAACTCAGAATGCTTTTGATGCGTTGCTCAATACATCCATCAACGCCAGTGGGTGCCCCACTATTGAGTTCACGTTGCCCTACCCAAAGTGGCAGTTCTTATGCTATCTCGCCGATCATCATGACATCGCCATGCACGGCTCTGGCGATCCAAACATTGCTCTTTTCGAGCCCCGCCAGTCCAATGACCTCAGTGAATTTGGCAACCAAAAGGCCATCTATGCCGCATCGGATGGGTTATGGGCTATGTTCTTTGCCGTCGTTGATCGTGACCGTGTGGGATCCATCACCAATGCCTGCGTTCAGTTGTCCGATGAAGCAGGTACACTACACGGTCCCTTTTATGTCTTCTCCGTGAGCCAATCGGCTCTTCCCAGTCAGCCGTGGCGAGCGGGTATGGTGTATCTCTTGCCGCGGAGCACTTTCACAGTTCAGCCACCGATGGCTTTTGGCTCGTACCAAGTCCATTTCGCACAGCTCGCAAGTTTTGTACCGGTTCAGCCCTTTGCGAAGCTCACAGTTACACCGGCAGATTTTCCCTTTCTGGGGCAAATTCGTGGGCATGATGATGAGCGGCTTCAGGAGTATGCAACGGCGCTGCAAACCGGTGCGCCATGGCCAAGTGACCTGTGAAAGTCAGGGTCATGCCGCCCAACACCTGACGTGTGGGACTCTAGCCACCCGACACTTTGGGAATGGCACGCGGAAAACACGGATTTACGCGGATGAACGCGGAATTCTTGAAATTTACAACAAAAAACGCTCTTTCTCCGCGTTTTCCGTGCCCGTCCGCGTTCTCCGCGTCCCGTTTTCTGAAACTGTCAGGTGACTAGATTTTAATTACAGGTATAAAAGGAGATCCAGTATGGCTCAATTGATTTACTCGGCGATCTCGTCACTCGATGGCTACATCGAGGACACAGATGGCAAGTTTGACTGGGCAATGCCCGATGAGGAAGTTCATCAATTCGCCAACGATCTCGAACGTGGGGCGGGCACGCATCTCTACGGGCGTCGGATGTACGAGACCATGATGGTGTGGGAGACCGACCCCACCCTGGCCGCTGAGTCCACACTCCTGCGCGACTTCGCGGAGATATGGCAGGCCGCGGACAAGATCGTGTATTCCAAGACACTGGAGGCCGTCTCCACTCGCAAGACGCAGATTGAGCGAAACTTTGACCCAGAAGCGATCAGACAACTGAAAGAGGCCAGTGAGCATGAAATTCTCATTGGTGGCGCCAATCTCGCCGCCCACGCCTTTCGAGCAGGGTTGATCGACGAGTGCCAGCTGTTCCTCACACCTATCATTGTAGGTGGTGGAAAACCAGCCCTCCCAAACAATGTTCGATTGGAACTCGAGCTTTTGGAGGAACGCCGCTTTGGCAACGGCATGGTTTTTCTCCGTTACCGAGTAAGACAAGGATGAGCCACTTACCGATAAACAGCAGTGGTCATTTTTGAGAGAAATACAGGTTTACGCGACCCTTGCGCTCTTCCCCATCTTCTTCAGATCGCGATAATCCCACAACACCTTCCAAACACGCAGGGCGGCCTCGGCTTGAATCTTGAACGACATCTTCGATTTTCCCCAGCGGCGGTCGGCAAAATAGATCGGCGCTTCGCCAATTTTATATTCCAGGCAATGCGCCAGGTACGCCATCTCAACCAAAAAAATGTAGCCATTCGCCTGGATGCGGTGGAGTGGCAATGCCTCCAGCGTCTCGCGGCGCCACATGCGGTAACCCGTGGTCACGTCACGCAGGGGCAGGCCGAGGATCGTCCGCGCGTAGAAATTTCCAAACGCGCTCAGTCCCTTGCGCCAGAACGGCCAGCGCTCGTCTACCGAACCGCCGTCCACGTAACGGGACCCCAGCACCATGTCACAGGAGGCGAGACGCTCGGACATCGTCACCAGCGCGGACGGATCGTGGGAGAAATCCGCATCCATCTGGACGATGACGTCTGCCTCCGTTTCGAGGGCGGACGCGAACCCTTCGAGGTACGCCGTGCGCAATCCCTGCTTCCCCGCGCGGTGCAACACGCTGACGCGTCCCGCGTGTTGACGCGAGAGTTCATCCGCGACCGCGCCCGTCCCGTCGGGGCTGTTATCGTCCACGACCAAAACGCGCAAGTCGAGCGGAAGCGAAAAAAGAGCGGAGACCAGTTTAGGCAGGTTCTCCGCTTCGTTGTATGTGGGAGTAATGACCGTTATCTTCAAGAGGCCTCTAATGTTTGAGACGCAGGAGTTCCATCTTGAGTTTGTCCACGCTGGGGAAATGTCCTTTGACCTCGGCGATCTCGCTCATTTCCACCGCCAATCGGTCGGGGCGTTTGGAGGCGCGTTCCCGATCCTTGATGGGATAGAAATAGTCGAGGGACTGATTCAAGCGATTATATAGGCGCTCGCGCAAGACGGACAGATTGGCCGATTGGACAGTCAACACAAATTCAGCGGGACCAAGATGCCCAAGGAAATCATCCTTCCCGCCCAACTCGGCCATGGTGTTTTGGATCATGACACTGAAGGCCCGCAAGACATCGTCAGAGGCTACAAACCCATATATCTCGCGGAAGGCATCCAGATTTTCAAGGGAAACGAGAAGCACATCTATCCCATCACTTTTCACGGCCGCGTTCAGGCGCTCATCCACCAGAGGGCCTTCGGGTAATCCGCTGACGGAGTTGGTGAGCGATCCCTGGCTGATGCGCTGGAGCGCGTTGCGGACGCGCAGACGCAGTTCCTGGATGTCAAATGGCTTGGTGATGTAATCATCCGCGCCCAGTTCGAGGCCTTGCAATTTATCGGCGCGTTCGCGCTTCTCGGTCAGGAAGATGATCGGCACATCCGCGGTGCGACGGTCACTGCGCAGGCGGCGGGCAACCTCGTAGCCGTCAATATCGGGCAGGCGGATATCGAGAATGGCAAGGTCGGGATGATTGACCTGACAGG
>JAYRVQ010000619.1:0-2505 GCA_041918465.1 Anaerolineales bacterium | reverse complement strand
TCCCCGCCCGCCATCGTGGATTGCAGATCGTTGAAGCGGCGGCTCAGGTCGCGGATCGGCTCGAAGAAACGGTCAATGTATAGGATGAAAGCCACCAGCACGCCCGCGGTGATCTGCTCACCCAGCACTGCCGCGCCGCCCAGCCAGACCACAAGCATCGTGGCGATGGCGCCGAGCACGTCCACAGTGGGGCTGAAGAACGAGGCGATGCGCGCCGCGTGCACCGAGCGCTCCAGATGATAGCGGTTGACGAAGTCCGCGAACTGGCTGTAGTTATATTTCTGACGGGAGAAGGCCTGCACCACGCGCACCCCGTTGACGTTTTCCGCGAGCACCGAGTTGACCCACGAGATGGCGGCGCGCACTTTGCGATAGGCGGCGCGCGAGATGCGGCGGAAATAAATAGTCGCCAGCACCATGAACGGCAGGACGCTGAACGTGATGAGCGCCAGCCGCAGGTTCATGTCGAGCATGACGAAGATGATGAGCAAAAGGGTGAAAATATCGCGGGTGATGGCCAGCACAGCCCAGGTCAGGAAGTCGCGCAGGGTTTCCACATCGTTGACGACGCGCGTGATGATGCGCCCGACAGAGTAACTGCTGTAAAAGCCGAGCGAGAGTTCCTGCAAATGCTTGAAAAGGATCCTGCGCACATCGTAAATAACGGCCTGCCCCACCCAGGCCATGATGTTGACGCGGAAGTAAATGAACACCCATTGCAAGACCACCGCGCCCAGATAGGCCAGAACGATTCCACGCAGGGCATCGTAGTTATGCGCGGTCAGGCCGTTGTCAATGGCAAGTTTGACGAAGTACGGTCCTGAAACGGCCGCGGCGGAAGCCCCCAGCATCAGCAACATGGAAAGGAGCAGTCTGCCCGTGTACGGACGCGCAAAGCCGAACAACCGCCGCGCCACGCGCGGGTCGTAGGATTTATCGTACTGTTCTTCGGACTGAATGATATAGGCGGGAGGGGTTATTGTAGTCATTTAGTTTTGTAGTTTGAACTATCCCAATCCATTCGCTGCGCGGACAGGTTGAAATTCTCGCGGCTTCAATTCCTCGGGCATTTCCGCGGACGGTTTATAGTGCATCAACTGCAAATCGTGGATCTCCTTGTACAACCCGCCCTCCGCCAGCAACTCCTCATGGCGGCCGCGCTGGACAATGCGGCCATCGTCCATGACGAGGATCATATCCGCGCGGCGGACAGTGGCGAGGCGGTGCGCGATAACAAAGGTGGTGCGACCTTCCATCAAACGATCAAGCGCCTCCTGAATGAGTTGCTCGGTCTGCGTGTCCACAGAGGAAGTAGAGTCATCCAGGATCAAAATGCGCGGGTCCATCAGCAGGGCGCGCGCAATCGCCACGCGCTGACGCTGTCCGCCGCTCAACGTCACGCCGCGCTCGCCGACCATCGTCTCGTACCCGTTCGTGAATCCGGCGATGAACTCGTGCGCCTGCGCGGCCTTTGCGGCGGCAACAATTTCGTCTTCGGTTGCATCCGGTCGGCCATAGGCGATGTTGGCGCGGATCGTGTCCGAAAACAACAGCGAAGTCTGTAGCACAATTCCGATCTGCTTCCGCAACAAAACCAGGTCCAGCCTCCGCACATCGCAACCGTCCACCAACACCGCGCCCTCCGTCACATCGTAAAAGCGGGGAATCAAATTCACGAGCGACGTTTTCCCAGAACCTGTCTGTCCGATCAACGCGATCAACTGGTTCGGCTCGACAGTCAGGTCGATATCGGTCAACGCGACCGACTTCTCGTCCTGGTAGCGAAGCGAGGCTTGACGAAATTCGACGCGTCCGCGCACAGTGGATAACGTCACCGCTTCGCGCGGGGACCTGATGGCTGGTTCCGTTTCAAGGATTTCCAGCACGCGTTGGGCCCCGGCGCCCGCCTCCCCTGCCGCGTTCACCAGCCAGGCCAGTTGCTGGACGGGAGCCGAGAGCATCAGCCAGTACGAGTTGAACGCCACGATCTCGCCGACGGTCATTTCTCCGTCCAGCACCATCTGCCCGCCAAAGATCAGGATGAGGATCGTCCCGAGGCCGATCAGCAAATTGGTGGATGGCATCACCTTGGACCACTCGCCGATCAGTGTGACGCGCGATTTGAAATAGGCATGGTTGACTTCCTCGAAGCGGCGCAACTCATATGGCTCGCGGGCGAAGGCGCGCACCACCTGCACACCACTGACGTTCTCCTGCAAGCGCGTCGAGATGTCTCCCAAAGCCATGTCCACTTTGTAAAACAACTTCGTGACGCGGTCGCCAAAATCGGTGGTCATCATCACCATCGGGATAAGCGGCAGGATGGTGATGGTCGCGAGGCGCGCATCCGCAGAAAACAAAGCCGCCAGAACACCGACGGTGATGAACAGTAACTGAACGATCTCGATGACACTTCCGCCTGCAAAATTCTGGATGGCGCGCACATCTTCGATGCAACGCGTGATCAACTGTCCCGTCTGGCTGTGATCGTGATAGGAAAAGGGC
>JAYRVQ010000618.1:0-3316 GCA_041918465.1 Anaerolineales bacterium | reverse complement strand
AAGCTCGCGGACGGTCTCGCCCTGATGAATGACGTGATGCAACGCATCCACCATCAATACGCGGTCGAAGGTGTCATCAGCGAAAGGTAAACGCTCGGATTCGGCGGAGGCCGCTACGAGGTTCTTTTGACGCGCCTGCGCGAGCATCCCAAGCGAAACGTCCGCGACGACAATCTTTCCCACATGCGGACGAAGCGCCTCGGCCACGCGTCCCGTCCCGCCGCCCGCGTCGAGCAGAGTCCCGGCGTGGGGCAGATCCAAAACTTTTAGCGTCTGCTCCAGCCGCTTGAACGGGATGGCGCGGTCATAAAATGGGGCGAGGAAGTTGAAGTGGGAATTCATTAGATTGAAATGGGTTTGCCACTCCGAATCGATTCCACCGCCGCGAACGTGGACTTGGTGACGCCAATCAATTGCTCATACGGAATAGGCGGCGCGGCGCCTTCGCGAATTGACTTGGCGAAGACTTTCCATTCATTTGTAAAGCCCTTATCCTGCGCCATTCTTTCCTCTTTCCTCTTTCCATCTCTTACGGTTTCCAATCTGCGGAAGTCATCCAGGACCGCAATCGCTCCCCCACCAAAGATTTCCACGCGTTCCTTCGCGAAGGACTTGTCGCCGTTGGCGAGATAGTCCACCACGCCGATGGAGCCATCGGGGAAGGTCAGGGTGATGGAGACATTGTCTTCGCGGTATTTTCCATTGTCGGGAAGCGCGTGCGCAGTGACCGAAACTGGCGCCGCGCCGACGAGGAAGGTGATCAAGTCAATAAAGTGACAGCCTTCGCCGATGATACGTCCACCGCCGAGGGTTTCATCCTGAGTCCAATGGTTGAGGGTGATGTAGCCCGCGTTGATACGGTAATGAACATGAAGCGGCTCATTTCGAGGAGAGAGGAAATCTGAAAGAGATTGGGCAAGGGGAGCAAAACGACGATTGAACCCAACTGTTAGCAAACCTCCATTCTTTTTCCGCAATTGTTTACTGATCGCTGATAACTGATCATTGGTAATCGCCAGCGGTTTTTCAACAAAAACATTCTTGCCTGCCTTGAGCGCTTTCACTACCAAATCGGCGTGCAGGTCGTGACGCGTGAGAATCGCGACAGTGTTGATATCCAGGTCGTGGAGAATTTCCTCGTCCGAAGACGCGGCATATTGGAAGCCGAATTTCTTACCCGCGACCTGGGCATGCATCCCGCCTGCCGAGGCGATGCCGACAAGGGAAATATCCCCAGCCTTTTTGATGGCGGGAAGCAAAACCGCGTTGGCAAATGCGCCCGCGCCGAGAACGCCAAGTTTTACGGTGTCAAGTTTTCCAGTGTCAGGTGTCAGGCGCTTGGGGAACGTGACACGTGACACGGGAACACCTGATACTTTCTCGTCGTACGTCAACACCACCCCGAGGAAATTTTCTTTCTTCTTCCCCGTGATCACCTCATACGCGTCCGCGGCTTTTTCAATGGGGAAGCGGTGCGAGATGAGCGGCTGGACTTTGAGCTTGCCTTCCGCCATCAACTGCAGGCCGGATTCCATGTTGCGGCCTTCCGTCCAACGGACGTAGCCGAGGGGGTAGTCCACGCCGTTTTCTTCGTAGGAGGGATCGTAACGCCCGGGTCCGTAGGAACGCGAGTTGATGAAGGACAACTCTTTTTCGTAGTAGACCTTGCGCGGGATGGACAGTCCGACCGCGCCGGTCGCGACGACGCGGCCGCGATCGCGGGCGATGGCTCCCGCCAGTTCGACGGGATCGTTCGAGGAGGTGGCCGCGCAGACGAGGACCGCGTCGAAGCCGCGGTTGGCGGTGAACGTTTGGGCGGTGGATTCGGCATTCGGACGCGCGACAGCCTCCAGTCCAAGCGAGGAGGCGAGGCGGATTTTCGCAGGATCAACGTCAATGCCGAGGACGCGGCATCCCGCGGCGGCCGCGATCTGCGCGGTCAAGAGTCCCAACAGACCCATCCCGATGACGGCGACGTTCTCGCCAATTTGCGGCTCGGCGAGGCGAAATCCCTGCATGGCAATGGAGACGAGGGTGGTGAAGGCCGCGGACTCGAATTCCACTTTTTTGGGAATTGGTGTGAGCAGGTTGCGCGGCACGAGATTGTACTCAGCGTGGACAGCGTAGTTGAGCCCCGCGCAGGCCACACGCTGGCCGACTTTGAATCCGCTCATGTTTTTACCAAGCGCGACAATTGTGCCGGCCGAGGAATAACCGAGCGGCATGGGCTGGTCGAGACGGCTGAATGTGGCCTGGATGGTGGGAACGAGACCTTCGCGTTTGGCTTTGTCGAGCACCTGCCGCACGAGATCGGGACGCGAGCGCGCCTTGCCAACAAGGTTCTTTTCGGCGAACTCGACGAGCATGCGTTCGGTGCCGGCTGAGACAAGCGACGCGGCTACGCGCACCAAAGCCATTCCATCTCGTGGTGATGGAATAGGCACATCTTCGACAGTAGTCTGTCCGTTCTTGAGGTTTTGGAGGAGTTGTTTCATGGGGGTTAGAGAGTCGAGAGAAGAGGATTAGAGAGTAGTGGTAGAGAGTTCCATGGATTTAACCTCTCTGCTATCTATTCACTATTCTCTGGTCTCAAAAGTATACCCCAAAGTGTCCGTGATATAATTTCCCCATTGGAATTAGAAAATTAAGGAGAAATCCTGTGGCTGACCCTCGCGTTGAAAAATTTGCAAAAGTTCTGGTGGAGTATTGCACCCGCATCAAACCCGGCGACCGCGTCCTGATCGAAGCGACAACCGCCGCCGAACCGCTGGTGCGAGCACTCTACCTTCGCATTCTGGAAGCAGGCGGACATCCCGTCCCGCTCGTGCAATTCCCCGATATGTTCTTTCCCCAGCACGAAGACCTGTTGACATTGTACGGCAACGACGCGCAACTGGAATTTGTGCCGCCTCTCCAAAAACTGGCCTACGACCAGTTCGAGAGCCGCATCCGCATCCACTCCACCACCAATACACGCTCACAAACTGCCATCGACTCCTCCCGCGCCCAAAAACGCAACCGGCCAACAGGCGCCATCACCGAGGCGCAGATGCGCCGCGGCGCCGAGGGCACGTTGAAATGGGTCACCACGCTCTTCCCCACCGAGGCCTACGCACAGGACGCCGAGATGAGCTTCGCACAATACGAAGACTTTGTCTTCCGCGCCTGTCATGTCCACGAAGATGACCCCGTCGCCTTCTGGCGCAAGGTCGAGAAAGAGCACGAGAAAGCCATCCAATGGATGGACGGCAAGAACCAGGTCATCCTGCGCGGGCCCAACGTGGATTTGACCCTCTCTGTCAAAGGCCGCAAATTT
>JAYRVQ010000617.1:0-3521 GCA_041918465.1 Anaerolineales bacterium | reverse complement strand
TGGCATCCTCACCGACATAGGCGATGCGCCCGTCTACAACAGCGACATCCGTCCCGTCGACGATCTCACCCGACTGGACACAGACCCATTGTCCGTTGCGAATGACGAGGTCGGCGTGGACGCGTCCCATGGCAACATCTACGAGGGAACGGGTTAGTTTGATAGAAGAGGGCATGGTGACTCCGTTACGGGTTGAAAGTTGCAAATCGAAAGTTGAAGGTTAGCCAGCCAGCAAGCGTTTCGAGGCTTTATTATGTTTCTCGATCAGTTGACGCTCATCCACTGTCACCAACTGGCCTTCCTTGACAATAAATTTTCCGCCAACAACGGTGTAGTCCGCGCGGACAGGTTGACAGAAGACAACCGCCGAAACGGGATCGTGTCCCGCGCCCGCGAAATCAAGGCGATTGAGATTCACCGCGAAGAAATCCGCACATTTACCGGGCTCGAGCGAACCGATGTCTTTGCGACCAAGTACAGCCGCACCGCCGCGCGTGCCAAGATGGATGGCTTCGCGAGCAGTCATCAGCTTTCGATTGGGATCGTTCGAGAGCGAGTAGCCAGTGATTCCTTCTCGCACACGAGATAAAAGCATGGCTTGACGGACTTCAGCCAGCAGATGCGAGCCGTCGTTGGAGGCGGAGCCGTCCACACCAAAGCCAACGTTGACACCCGCTTTGCGATATTCTTTGATAGGCGCGATGCCGGAGGCCAGCCGCATGTTCGATGTAGGACAGTGCGCTACGCCGCAGTTATGTTTGGCAAAAACGCGAATCTCGTCGTCGTTGACCCAGACGGCGTGCGCGAACCAGACATCTCCCCCCACCCAGTCCACTTCCTGCATGTACCCGACGGGACGATGGCCGAACATCTGCATGCAGAATTGTTCCTCGTCTTCGGTCTCAGCCAGATGAGTGTGAAGATGAACGCCATATTCGCGCGCCAGTTTGGCAGACTGCTTCATCAAGTCACTGGTGACGCTGAAGGGCGAGCAGGGAGCGAGGACAATCTGCGTCATCGCACCAGTCTTCGCATCGTGATATTTTTCGATGAGACGCTGGGAATCCTTCAAAATAGAATCTTCCGTATCGACAACAGAATCAGGCGGAAGCCCACCTTTGGATTCGCCGAGGGACATCGAGCCGCGCGAAGCCTGGAGGCGGAGTCCAACCACTTTAGCGGCGGCAATCTCATCGTCCAGTTTTGAGCCGTTTGGAAACAGGTAGAGATGATCCGATGCGGTGGTGCATCCCGAAAGGGCGAGTTCGCTCAAGGCGGTCTGAGTCGAGATGAAAATGTCGTCGGGTGTGAGGCGCGCCCAGATGGGATAAAGCGTCTTGAGCCAGTTGAAGAGGTTGGCATCCTGCGCGGCGGGGACGGCGCGGGTGAGGGTCTGGTAGAAGTGGTGATGGGTGTTAATGAGACCCGGCAGGAGCACATAACCTTTGAGATCGAGGACTTCATCGGCGGTTTTGGGCAAATTGGCAATTTGTCCTACTTGTTCGATGAGCCCGTCGCGAATAAAAAGACCACCCTCGGGAATTTCCCGCTGGTGGTCATCCATCGTAACGATATAAGCGTTTTTGATGAGAAGTGTGGACATTAACTTTTAGCCGTTAGCGATTAGTCTAGTTGTCTGACAACTTCTAGTTTAGCAGAAGAGAGAATTGTTGTCAAACCCAGCCACACACAAAAATTGAAGTTGAATCAAACCATTCCGCGGTAGGTGGTAAGAAAGTATTGCGGGCGTATAATCTGGCGGCAAGTACAAGGACAAGCGGTAACAGGTTCGGCAATTGTTCGAAGTCGCGATCGATACTCAAAAAAAAGCCGCAAAACCGAAGAGGAACAGAATTCGCGCCTGTTCAAACCAATACGCACGCGCTATGATACGCTCACGAAAGGCAAAGAATGTTCAAACGACTCAATCAAACTTACAACGATTACCCGCGTTTGTTCTGGATCGTGGTCGGTATCTCCTTTGTAGACCGCGTCGGCGGGACCCTGCTCTTCCCGTTCTTCGCGCTCTACATTACGCAGAAGTTCGGCGTCGGCATGACCGAGGCAGGAGTCCTACTCGGCATGATGTCGCTGTTTGGTCTGGTAGGAAATCTCGCCGGAGGCGCACTGACAGACCGATTCGGGCGCAAACAATTGATCCTGTTCGGGCTGGTCTTTAGCGCGCTTAGCACACTTAGTTTTGGACTGGTCAACGAGATTCGCTTCATGTATCCGCTGGTCATTGTGGTCGGCCTGATCGGACACATCTCGGGTCCCGCGCACGACGCGATGATCGCGGATATTCTCCCCGAAGAAAAACGCCAGGAGGGATTCGGCATCCTGCGCGTGGTCGGCAATCTAGCCTGGATCATCGGCCCGACCATCGGGGGATTTGTCGCCAATATCAACTTCTTCTACTTGTTTGTGATAGATGCCGTCATCAGTTGTCTCGTCGCAGCGATGTTCTTCCGCATGTTACCGGAGACCAAGCCTCAGGTCCACGCGGAAGCGCACCTAAGGGAACCAGATTCCATCCTTCAGACAGTGCTTGGTTACCGCGTCGTTCTGGTCAATTTCGCGTTCATGGCCTTCGTCGTCGCGAACATGTTGATGCTGATCGTCTACCAGCAAATGTATGGGACGCTCTCGGTCTTTCTGCGGGATGTGCACAGCATTGACCCTCAGCGCTATGGCTTGCTAATGACCACTAGTGCGATCACTGTCGTGCTGTTCCAGTTCTCCGTCAGCCGCTGGTTGCGCGGACGCGCACCTTTCCTAATGATGGCTTTCGGGACAGTCTTCTATATGATCGGTTTTGCTATGTTTGGTTTCGTCTCGGTCTTTTGGCTTTTTGCGGGCGCAATCGTGGTCATCACCATTGGCGAAATGATCGTTGGTCCCGTGAGCCAGGGACTGGCCGCCAATTTCGCCCCTGAAGATATGCGCGGACGCTATATGGCGATCTTCGGACTTTCCTGGGCGATTCCCTCCACCATTGGTCCGGGCGCGGCAGGTTACATCATTGACAACTTTAATCCCAACCTGCTTTGGTACATCGGCGGGGCGTTGTGTGGCTTGTCAGTGCTTGCATACTGGGCCCTGCATCTTTCCATTGGAAGACAGAGCCGCTTTGCTCCCAAACCCGCGGCTACTGATTAGTCGCGGGATCGGTAATTTCATCTAATCGCTTCTGCAGAGTTTCTGCGAGGGTGATCACGTTTGGCAGCTGGAAGATCGATTCGTGGTCGCCAGGAACTTCTTCGCAGTGGATCCTCCCGCGGACATACTTTCCCCAGCCAAGCGTACGATCTTCCACAATATTGAGCGGTTGTTGTGTGGCGTGAAAAACGTGGGCGGAACCTGGGTATGGGTTCGGGCGGTAAGAATCGCCCATGGACTGATTCAACCGTCGCACGCGGAAGATGCGCAACTCAGGCGTTAGCGTCCGTTTGAGATACAGATGTAACTTCAAGCTGATGCCAGTCAACATATTACGGAAACGCTGGCCAAGTCGACGGGCG
>JAYRVQ010000616.1:0-1825 GCA_041918465.1 Anaerolineales bacterium | reverse complement strand
CCACGCCAGAGAGGGCGGCGCGCAATCCGCGCGGGTCGCTCAGGCTGGCAACCGCTACTTCGAGCGGGACGCCGGTTGGAAGTCTGGGTGTGCGAGGCGAGGGGCGGATGAGCGTACGGAGGGGATGTCCCGCCTCGAACATGTGTCTGAGCAGGGCGCGTCCGATAAATCCCGTCCCACCGGTGACTAGGAACATGGAATGGATTATAGCAGAGGGTATTGTCTAACTGACCAGACGGTTGTAGAATGGAACTAATTCTGGGCGTTGGGTGTCTAATTTTTTGTAACCAAATTCTATTTTTCCAGGACAAAAAAATGAACAGGGTGTTTGCAAGACGTTTTGTGCTTGTCTTGGTTGGGGGGGTATTTATCTCGTTGATAAGTTTGAGTGGGTGTGGAATAGTTCCAACAGATTCGCCGGATGCCATGGCGACCTATGCCAGCGGAACATTGACTGCTCTTGCCGTCACTCCCTCTGCAACTGCAACATCAGCTCCGTGGGGAAAACCTTTAGTGGATGCCATCAACCAGGCGCTTGAGAACGATAAGGTTGTGGATGATCTCACAAAAGCAATCGATGCACATTACCAGGTGATGGATATTCGGTTTCAGCCCCCCGATGGCGCGGTTGCCTTTGTTGATATCGACATGCAATGCGTTTGTATCCATGAAAAGTGCTGTTCGCCGGAACACACTTTTGTGATTTTGGCACGCGCCATGAAACTGTTGGGAAAAAAATTCGCGGGCGGCATTCCCGACACGACAGTGGAATTACATATAAATTTCCGAAACAACTACAGGGATACTGGCCAAGTCAGTGTGCTCTGGAGCGAATTAAAAAGATACATCATAGATGGGGAAAATTCAATTGATGCATATCAGCTTGGAAACAACGTAAGAATCACTTACACGCCATAGTGGGGCTTTTCCTCCATCATCATCCTCGCCGCGCAGACAAATGCCGCGTATGAGACGGTGATCACTGCCAGCGAAAATGTGACCCAGTCTAATAGATGGCGATCACCGTGAAGTAAAACTAGACGGAACAAGTGAACAGCGGAATCTCCATCTCCTGCGGGGTAAGCCCACCGTGATGACCGTAATATCTTTGCTCAAACTTATCCTTGACATACCACCAGACAGACTCGTACCGATGTGACAGAATTACCAGGTTGCCAACACGCGCTCGAAATTGGGGGGAAATGGTGGGGCCAAAATATCCTTCCTCCATCAGTTCGCCGACTTTGACCACCTCGGCATTGCCTTCCAGCCTACGGGCGAGAAAGCCCTGTGCCTCGTCAAGCAGGTCATCCTTGATGTACAGGAACATGTCCCGCGCCGAGCCAGCGGGGACGAGCAATTCGCCACTGCGATTGGTTCGGATGAACCGTTCCACGCCCGCGAAACGCGCGTCCGTGTTGAGGAAGACCGTCGTCTGCGGATCCACTTCGGAGGAGCCGTGATCCGCTGTCATCAGGAAAAGGATGCGCTTCTTACCCGAAAAGACACGCGTGAAGTAATGCTCCATGATGAGCAGGAACGTCTCGATCTCGGCCTCGGTCTGCGGCGCGTCGGGACCGTACTCATGGCAGAGACCATCGATCTTATCAAAGTACAAATGCACGTAGGTTGGCGCGGTCTGCTTCTCGAGAAGGATTCCCAAATTGACAAGCGCTTCAGACAAGGTTTTGAAGGAATTCAACGCCGCACCCTTCATCACTACATTGGAATACGTGGATGGCGTGTAATCGCGAATCCCAAAAATGTGCGATTTCACACCGGAATTTCGCAACGCGTTGTAAAGGGTTTTGGTTGGATATAGTTT
>JAYRVQ010000615.1:0-5877 GCA_041918465.1 Anaerolineales bacterium | reverse complement strand
GCTGAGCGTCTATGGAATACTATTATCCTCATCGGCGCGGGACAGATTCTCGCCATCCTGATTGGTGTGATCTTCGGCATGTTCGCGGCGTGGAAAGCGCGCACGTCCATTGACTATGGCGCGCTCATCATCAGCCTGCTGGCGTGGAGTCTGCCCACCTTCTGGCTTGGAATCATTCTTTTATTCTGGGGAAGCAACAACGGATTGCCCATCGGCGGGATGCAGACGCCCGGCATGAGCAGTCAGCCGTTCTTCGTGCGCGCGGGAGATATTTTGCGTCACATGCTCCTGCCCACGTTGACGTACACCATCGTCTACATGGGCGAGTACATGCTCATCATGCGCTCCAGCCTGCTGGACGTTCTGTCCGAAGATTATATTCTCACAGCCAAAGCAAAGGGACTCAACACCTTCCAGGTCTTGAAAGACCACGCGCTGAAGAACGCCATGCTCCCGCTCGTGACGGTTATCGCCATCAATCTCGGATTCACGATGGCAGGCGCGGTGCAGATCGAATCGGTCTTTTCATGGCCGGGGCTGGGCGGCGCGGTCTACGAAGCGGTCAATCGCCGCGATTTCCCCGTATTGCAGGGCGCATTCCTGCTCATTGCTATTGCGGTCATCTTCGCCAACCTGATCGCGGAATTAACCTACACCTATCTCGACCCGCGCGTGCAAATGGATTAACAACCTTAGCCACAAATTTCGCGAATTACACGAATTTTTATTCATTCGCGAAAATTCGCGGCAAATTTATTTATGACAGACCCAGCCTCTCCCACTCCTTCCCCCACCTCGCGCCTCATGGACTTTTGGCGCGTCTTCCGCCGCAACAAGATGGGACTTGTCGGCCTTATCATGCTGGTCGTCATCGTCTTCGTCGCCGTCTTCGCGGACATCATCGCGCCGTACGATGTGACCTCCTCGATGAACGTCACCACCAGCGACATATACAAACCTCCCAGCGCGCAACACTGGCTCGGCACCGACGACGCGGGCAAGGATGTGTTCTCCAGTTTCATATTTGGAGCGCGCGTCTCGCTCATCGTTGGATTCTTCGCGGCCTTCATCTCAGTTGTCATCGGCGGGGTGCTCGGCATTGTGGCGGGCTTCTTCGGTGGACGCGTCGAAAACATCCTCATGCGCTTCACCGACATCATGCTTGTCATCCCCGACCTGCCGCTGATGGTTGTTATCGTCGCGCTTACCAAACCCTCGCTCCTCAACATCATCTTCGTTATCGGTCTCCTCGGCTGGACGACCACCGCGCGCATCGTTCGTTCGCAGACTCTCGCGGTCAAATCGCGCAAGTTCGTTTTGCGCGCACGCGCCATCGGTGGCGGGAACGGACACATCATCCGCCATCACATTTTGCCACTGGTGATGCCCATCCTCGTTGTCAACGCGGTGCTGGTCGTCTCGCTCGCCATCCTCAACGAAAGCACCCTCTCCTTCCTCGGCCTCGGTGACCCGACCGCGCTCTCGTGGGGCCAGATGCTCAACTACGCCTTTGGCCGCGGCGCCATGTCCACGGGCGCGTGGTGGGCGCTGGTGACGCCGGGCTTCGGCATCGTGTGGGTCGTCCTCGGGCTGACCCTCTTCGGTCACGGACTCGAGCAGGTATTAAATCCCAGACTGGAAACACATCATTTAATGCGTCCCCGCCCCATCGTCCGGCATGAGGCGACGGGCAAGCCGCTTCGCCGCGGGACCCGCGAGCGGATCCCGTCCGAGGCGCCGATCCTCGTCGAGGTGGATAACCTGTCCATCTCCTATCTGACAGAGGACAAGCCTGCCGCGCGCGCCGTCGAAAATGTTTCGTTCTATTTGCGCGAAGGGGAATTGATGGGACTCGTCGGCGAATCGGGTTGCGGCAAGACAACGCTCATGCTTGGACTTTTAAGGTTGCTTCCCGCCGCGGGACAGATTGTGGACGGCGAGGTCTGGTTTGGCGACACCGAGTTGACCGCGCTGACGGACGAGGAGATGGAAGCCGTGCGCTGGAAGGGAATCTCGATTGTCTTCCAGGGCGCGATGAACGCGTTGAATCCCGTGCGGACAGTGGGCGAGCAGATCGCGGAGGCCATCGTCAAGCACGACCCCGCGATGAAGGACGCCGCGCTCGCGGCGCGCGTTTCAGAGTTGCTCGACCTCGTGGGTATTTCGCCCGAACACAAAAAACATTATCCGCATCAATATTCGGGTGGGATGCGACAGCGCGCCATGATCGCCATGGCGCTGGCCTGCAATCCGAAAGTTGTCATCGCGGACGAGCCCACCACCGCGCTGGATGTGATGATTCAAGCGCAGGTGCTGGAACTACTCGACTCACTCCGTAAGAAACTTGGGCTTTCGATTATTTTTGTCACACATGATTTGGGTGTGGTTGCGGAAATGTGCGACTCTGTGCTGGTGATGTACGGCGGCGTGACCGCCGAGTATTCTGACGTGGACACGATTTACAACACTGCCCGCCATCCGTACACACAGGAATTGTTGAAGGCTTTCCCCGATCTTTCTCAACCTGACAAGCGACTCGCTTCCATCCCTGGCTATCCTCCGCGTTTGGATGATCTGCCCGCAGGCTGTCGTTTCGCGCCGCGCTGTCCTGTTGCGTTCGAACGTTGCCGCATGGAGCAACCCGCCATCCATCAATTAGGCGAGTTGCATTTTGCCAGTTGTCATTTAGTGGAAGAAAATTCTTTAACCACGAAGGGCACGACACTTGCACCGCACGCAAGTGCAGGTGAGTAACACAAAGGAATTTCCTTCGTGCCCCTTTGTGTGCTTTGTGGTAAAAGGCATTGAAATGCAGGATTACTTCCTCGAAGTCCAAGACTTGAAAAAATACTTCCTCGCGGGCAGGCCGAGTCTCTTTAACCGCGCCGTGGACTACGTTCACGCGGTGGACGGGGTCAGCCTGCAACTGCGCCGCGGGGAGGTTGTCGCCATGGTCGGCGAGAGCGGATGCGGCAAATCCACGCTCGCGTTGACGTTGATGGGACTCGAGGAGCCGACTGATGGAAAGATCATCTTCGAGTCGAAAGAGATCACCCATGCCAACGAGCATGATCGCAAACTTTTGCGCCAGCGCATCCAGATGGTTTTCCAGGATCCGTACGAATCGTTGAATCCAACCCAGACCATCGGCGAAATTGTCGGCGAGCCGTTGGATGTGCATGGACTTATCCACAGCAAAAGCGAACGCGAATCGAAAGTGGTGAAAGCGCTCGAGGACGCGGGACTCAAACCTGCCGAGACGTACATTCACCGCTTCCCGCATCAACTCTCAGGTGGACAGCGCCAGCGCGTCGTCATCGCGGGTGCGCTCGTGTTGGAGCCGCACCTGCTCATTGCCGACGAACCCGTTTCGATGCTGGACGTTTCCATCCGTGCCGAGATTCTGAACCTGCTGGCCGAACTGCGTCGCACACGGCAAATTTCCATCATCCTCATCACACATGACCTTGGCACCGTTGGCTACTTCGCGGATCGCATTGCGGTCATGTATCTGGGTCGCATTGTTGAGATCGGCCCCACACACGTAGTGCTCACCAATCCGCAACATCCGTACACCAAAGCCTTGCTCTCGGTTGTGCCTGTCCCCAATCCGCGCCTGCGCCGCGAGCGCGTCATCTTGCAGGGCGAGACTCCCAACCCGATTCATTTGCCCAGCGGATGCCGCTTCCACCCGCGCTGTCCGATTGCCATTGAACGCTGCAGGGTGGAAGATCCCGTTTACGCGGAGACAGGCGAAGGTCACCAGGCCGCGTGCTGGTTGTCAGGAAAATGAATAGGACCATCTTCACCACTCCTGTTCTGACCGACCTGCTCCGCACCCTTTTCCGCCTCATCTTCCGACTGACTGGCTGGCGCGTGCATGGACGCCTCCCCGATCTCCCGAAATTTATCATCGTTGGCGCCCCCCATACCTCCAACTGGGACTTTGTCATTTTTCTCGGCATGGCGCTCTGTCTGCGCGGCGAGTTTCGCTATATGGGGAAAGCCGAACTCTTTCGTTCTCCCTTTGGCGGATTCTTTCGCTGGTGCGGCGGTTATCCCGTGGATCGCTCCAAACCGCAGGGACTGGTGGACCAAATGGTGGAGGCTTTCCGCACATCCGAACGCTTCATGCTGGTCATCACCCCCGAAGGCACACGTTCCAAGGTCAATGAATGGAAGACAGGTTTTTATCACATTGCCAAAAAAGTAGGCATCCCCATTTCCACGGGCTACGTGGACAGCCGCACCAAAATCTGCGGCATTGGCCCCACGTTCACAATCACTGACGATATGCAGGCAGATATGAAGGCCATCCAGGCTTTTTTCGCGGGGAAGATAGGGATTCGTCCCGGCAGAACGAGTGATTTGAACCCTGAAGCGCTTGAGTAACTGATTTTTTTGGGGGAGTTCAGAATATATACAATTTTTATGCGTATAGTGTATAATGAATTAATCGTATTTTAAGATATTTACATCTCTAACAGCAAAAGGGTATGAAGATGAGCAGAAACATAACAAGGCTGTTTTCAGGCGCTATTCTGCTTGGGTTGGCGGTTATCTTCTCCGCCTGCACATTTCCTTCATTGTCTTCCACCACGCCGCCGGATTACAATGCGACTCAAACTGCATTTTCCTTCCTTTTCACCCAAATCGCAACCACGCCCAGTCCCACTATCACTCCTCTCAATACCAATTCTCCAACGCCTTCGCCTACGCTGGACCCCTTTCCTCCTGTTCAGCCAACTTTTATAACGCCGACGACGGGTCCCAGACCGGCATACTACACCCTGCAATCGGGTGAGTTTCCTTACTGTATTGCACGCAGGTTTGATGTTCACCCCCAGGAATTGCTCGCCATTAACAATCTTCCCTCCGGCATGATATACGCCCCGGGAATGGTGCTGACCATTCCGCAATCTGGCCGGCCATTTCCGTCCCCGCGTTCTTTGCGCCCTCATCCAACCAGTTACACCGTCTCTGAATATGCAATGACTGTTTACAAAGTTGCCTGCCTGTTTGGTGACGTGGATCCGCTTTTCATCATGCAGCGCAACGGATTGACTTCACCCATCCTGAATGCAGGCACGATATTGCAAATCCCCTGACCGGATTTTTTTCTCTGCCACCCTTTATGCAGTGCGTTTGAAAAGTTCATTTGCCATTTGAAAAAAGAAAAAGGAGAAATGCAATGGCACACAAATCGTTGATCCGTTTCATTTTGCTGGTGGTTGTCCTGTTGGGCAGTCTTGCCACCACGGGCAGCGCACAGGCCGGGGGATATTGTGGCGCCACCTACACGGTTCAGTGGGGAGATTCGCTTGGAAGGATTGCTTCCATTTGCAGCGTGACAGTGGATGCCATCTACACAGCCAACCCCGGACTGAGTGGTTATCTCTATGCCGGACAGGTGATCAATATTCCCACCAATCCTCCCGCTCCCCCGCCGCCTGCTCCATACTATGGCAGAACCTATGTTGTCCAGTATGGTGACACACTGCGCATCATCGCCGCTCGCTACGGGACAACCGTATCTGACATTCTTGCCGTCAATCCGCAGATCTGGAACGCAAACCTCATCTATGCGGGACAAGTGATCAATCTGCCGGCCACGCCAGTTTACTATACAGTTTGCTACGGGGATACATTGTTCAGGATTGCCCTTCGCTTCGGAACGACCGTCGCGAACCTGCAATACCTGAACAACATCTGGAATCCAAACTGGATTTACGCCGGTCAGGTTCTGCGCATCTACTAACGAATCGAAACACTGTCATGGGCCGTCCTGCACAAGGACGGCCTGTTTCGTCTTACGGCATGTGGTAAACTGCCATCATGTCCACGGCCACCGCGCAAGCCCATCCAAATATCGCGCTC
>JAYRVQ010000614.1:0-5872 GCA_041918465.1 Anaerolineales bacterium | reverse complement strand
GGGACTTTGGGTGGAGGTGGTGACTCTCATCGTCCCCGGCTTTAACGATTCGAATTCTGAACTTTGGGAGGCCGCGCGTTTTCTGACGAGTCTCTCTCCCGATATCCCCTGGCACGTGACAGCCTTTCATAAAGATTACAAGATGACCGATCCCGATAACACGGACGCACGCACGCTCCAGCGCGCGGCGGACATTGGCCGCGAGGCGGGACTGCATTTTGTCTACGCTGGGAATCTGCCGGGGCGGGTGGGCGAGTACGAGGATACATTTTGCCCGGGGTGCAATCGGCCGGTCGTCGAGCGACGCGGCTACCAGGTCCGCGCGTACCGAATTACGGGGGAGGGGACCTGTCAAAATTGTGGGACGCGCGTCCCCGGTGTGTGGACGCGGGATCCGGGGGATGTCCAGTTGAATGGGTGGGGAATGCCATTGCCTGTGTACTGAAATGGATTTTGCTGTATAATTTTGAAACCTTTTGAAGGAATTGATTTTGAAAGGAGGTGAGTGACCCGGTCATCTGTGTTGTAGTTGAATGTTGTACGTCACCTTACCCAAACTCTCAAACTGGAGGAGAGAACCGTGAACAAGAAACTTTTTGCCCTGCTATCGGTGCTTGTGCTGGCCAGCATGTTCCTGGCGGCCTGCGGCCCGAAAGCTACCGAACCCCCGGCTCCGGCGACTGAACCCCCGGCGCCTGCCACCGAACCCCCGGCGCCTGCTACTGAGGCTCCTGTAGAACCCACGCCGATCCCTGATATCCCTGTCGCGACCTATGAGCGCGGCTCCCTGTCTGTGGCGGAATGTGGAAACGGCTATACCGGTTTCTTCAAGTCGATCGAAGCCACCGATGAAAACACCGTGACCTTCACGCTGTGCAAGTCGGATCCCGCCTTCCTTTCGAAGATCGCCTTCAGCCCGTTCGCCGTCTATTCTGAAGAATGGATCGAAGCGACCGCTGGCGAGACCTCCCGCACCAGCGAGGGTCTTGAGAAGCCGATCGGCACCGGCCCGTACATGGTCAGCGAGTGGGCGCGCGGTGACAGTGTCACTTTCACCGCTTATCCCGAATATTGGGGCGAAGCACCCGCGGCTGGGACGCTTGTCTTCCGCTGGTCGTCTGAATCTGCCGCCCGCCTGCTTGAACTCCAGGCTGGAACGATTGACGGCTTTGACAATGTTGGTCCTGAAGATTTCGCCACCATTGAGGGCGATTCCAATCTGCAATTGGCCCTCCGCCCGGCGTTGAACATCTTCTATGTTGGCATGACCAACACCTTCCCGCCATTCGATAAAGTTGAAGTCCGCCAGGCGATTGCCATGGGCATCGATCGCCAGCGTATCGTGGACACCTTCTACCCGGGCGGCTCCGAACCCGCCAGTCACTTCACCCCGTGCTCCATTCCGAACGCCTGCGATGGAGAGGCCTGGTACGAATTCAATGTTGAGGCCGCCAAGGCCAAACTGGCAGAAGCCGGTTTCCCGGATGGCTTCAAGACCAAACTGTATTACCGCGATGTTGTGCGCGGCTACCTGCCTCAGGTGGGCAACGTGGCCCAGGACATCCAGGCTCAGTTGAAGGCCAACCTGAACATTGACGCTGAGATCGTTGTCATGGAATCGGGCGCTTTCATTGAAGAGTCAGGCGCTGGCCGTCTCGACGGTCTATACCTGCTCGGTTGGGGTGCGGACTATCCTCACATCACCAACTTCCTGGATTACCACTTTGGCCAGAACACCCAGCAATTCGGTGTGATGCAGGCCGAGATCTACGAACCGATCGCCCTTGGCGCCACCATCGCTGACCCGGTTGAGGCCTCCCCGGTCTACACCGAGGCGAACAACGCCATCCGTGAACTGGTCCCGATGGTCCCGATCGCTCACGGCGGTTCCGCGGTTGCCTATCGCGCGGACGTTGTCAATCCGCAGGCTAGCCCGTTGACCAGCGAAATGTTCGCTGTCACCGATCCGGGTGGCCGCGATGTGTTCGTTTGGATGCAGAACGCCGAACCCATCAGCCTGTTCTGCGCCGATGAGACCGACGGCGAGTCCTTGCGCGGTTGCGAGCAGGTTATGCAGTCGCTCTACGGCTACGAGATCAACGGCACGGCGGTTGAACCCGTCCTGGCCGAATCCTGCGTACCGAATGAAGACCTGACCGTCTGGGTCTGCACACTGCGCCAGGGTGTCACCTTCCACGATGGCTCGACCTTTGATGCCTTCGATGTGGTGGCCACCTTCAACATGGGCCTGAACATTGCCTCGCCCTTCCACGTGGGTAACACCAACCTGTGGGAGTACTACGATTACCTCTGGGGCTTGATGAAGAAGCCCGGTGGCTAATTCGTAACCTGTACTGTGCAAGTAATACGGGATGGCGGGGAAACCGCCATCCCGTATTCAAAAAGGGAAACAGATGATCCAGTACATTCTGCGTCGAATCTTTACAGCAATTCCGGTTTTATTTGGCATCCTGCTTGTCACCTTTGCCTTGGCACGCGTCATTCCAGGCGATCCCTGTCGTGCCATTTTGGGTGAGAAAGCCACAGATGCGGTCTGTGATCGATTTATACGGGAAAAAGGATTGGATAAACCGATCCTCACACAGTTTGGTATTTATATAAAAGAAATGACAAGCGGTGATTTTGGACAATCCATTCGATTGGGACTGCCGGTCACACGCTTGTTGGCCGAACGCCTGCCTACCACTGTGGAACTGAGTTTTTCTGCGTTAATTATCGCTATGATTGTGGGGATCCCGCTTGGTATTATTTCTGCCATAAAACATAATTCCTGGGTGGATGTGGTCACCATGGTTTGGGCCAATACTGGCGTATCCATGCCGGTTTTTTGGCTGGGCCTCATGCTTGCTTATATCTTTTCATTGTTGCTTAAGGACACCCCATTCTGGTTGCCTCCTTCCGGGCGTATCAGCCCCGGAATCCCGAATGACCCGGTGGCTGAAGTGTGGGGACTATCGCTTCCCGAATCGGGCTTTCTTCCGGCATTTTTTGATTTCATCAGCCGCATGAATATTCTGAACGCCCTGTTGACTGCCAACTGGAAGTTGCTGAAAGATGCCATTCAACACATGATCCTTCCCGCGGTGGCCCTGGGAACCATCCCTATGGCATTGATCGCCCGCATGGCGCGTTCCTCCATGCTGGATGTGCTTGGACAGGATTACATCCGCACTGCCCGCGCCAAGGGATTGGCATATCGGAACGTTGTTCTTAAACATGCCTTCCGTAACTCGCTTCTGCCACTGGTGACCGTCATTGGGCTTTCACTGGGAAGTCTGTTGGGTGGCGCGGTTCTCACCGAGACCATCTTCGGCCTCTCGGGTGTGGGACGCACTCTTTATGAAGCCATCACAGCCCGCGACTATGGAATTGTGCAGGCTTTCACCGTGGTCATTGCGGTCTTTTTTGTAGTGCTCAACCTTTTGGTGGACATCTCATATGCCTACCTCGATCCACGCATTCGGCTGAATTAGGAATGGAATATGACCCAGGATAATAAAGTCGCGATACTCGATGCCGAGGGGATTTCCATTAAATCGGTCAGCCTGTGGCAGGTCACATGGAGGCGCCTCTTCCGCCGCCGTTCCGCCGTGGTTGGGATGGCTATTTTGGGAATTTTGGTTCTCATTGCCCTGACTGCCCAATGGATCGCCCCTTACGATCCCATCACCCCGATGATGGACCTGAATCCGCCGGAACCCGGCAAACAAAGACAGGCTCCGTGCATTCATCTTCTGGGCTGTCCTGAAGACCAACCCCAGCACATCGCTGGCATTGACGGCAATGTCCGCGATGAATTCAGCCGTCTGCTCTACGGTACGCGCGTCAGTTTATGGATCGGGCTTTCCACCGTCACTTTTGCCATTATCATCGGCACCATCCTTGGCGCACTCAGCGGCTACTTTGGCGGCTGGATTGACAATTCCATCATGCGCGTCATGGATGTACTGCTGGCGTTCCCCTCCCTCCTGCTGGCAATTGCCATCGTGACCGTGCTCGGACCCGGATTGACCAACGCGTTGCTGGCGATTGGCATCGTTTCGATTCCCTCCTATGCGCGCGTGGTACGTTCATCGGTTCTCTCGGTTCGAGAAATGGACTATGTGTCGGCCACTCGCGCCCTGGGCGGATCCAACTTTGACATTTTATTCCGCCGCATTCTGCCCAATGCGATGACCCCGCTCATTGTTCAGGGGACACTCGGCATCGCCACCGCCATTCTCGACGCGGCCGCCCTCTCGTTCCTTGGCCTGGGTGCTCAGCCCCCCGATCCGGAGTGGGGCGCCATGCTCGGTTCGGAGCGCAACCAGGTCTTTACCGCACCACACCTTGTTTTCTATCCCGGCTTTGCCATCATGTTGACAGTGCTATCCTTCAACTTGCTCGGAGATGGCTTGCGCGATGCGCTTGACCCGCGCCTAGCGCACATGAACAAGTAAACCTTGTAAACAAGAGACCGCCACTATCGCAGTGGCGGTCTCCTTGTTAAGGCACAATAATGGAAGTAAAGCCCAGCAGTGCCAATCCCCCAAAGACGATCAGCACCACGGCCGCGCCCAGAATTACGTCGCGACTCTCGCGTCGGTCAACGAGGCGGAGCAGCGGATAGAGTCCCTCCACCTGCCAGAGCGGACCGCCAAACCAGGCAAAGGCCAGTCCGCCCAGCAGGCCGCCGATGTGTCCCCAGTTATCGATCAGTCCGCCGCTCGATAAGCCGATGATCAGGTTGATGGCCGCCACCGAGACTACGTTTCCGATGGCCTGCTTTGCTTCCTCGCCGAACAGCTTGCGGTTCTGGTAAAGGAAAATTCCCTCGGCCGCGATCAATCCGAAAATGGATGTGGATGATCCGACAGAAATTCCACTTGTAAAAAGGAACGAAAGCACGTTGCCCGAAAACCCCGCCAGCAGATAGAGCACCAGAAAACGGAAATGGCCGAAGCGGCGTTCCAGTCCCGTGCCGAAACTAAACAGGGCATACATATTGAAGCCAATGTGCCAGAGCGAGCCATGCAACAGAATTGGCGTGATCAATCGCCAGACTTCCCCCTCGCGGATCAGGTCGCCAGATTTGGCTCCCAGCATGAGCGGTAGATCGTAGCCAGTGAGAAATTGTGAGGCCAGTTGTAACAGGTAAACGAATATCGTCAGCCCGAGGATGATGTGGGTGACGCGCGGCGGCGTGGACGGGAGTCGAAGGGCGATGGGACCCGGGGCCGGCGCGGCAGGCTCACGGTCCGGAAAGGAAGCGGGGTATTCGTTCAAAGTGTCACCTTGCGCGGGTTCACGCGATGATGTTCCGCATCGATGATGGCGCGGATGGTGTCCACGGTTTCGTCAAGATGGAAGTCGTGGTTGATAATAACGTAGTCGAAGGCTTCGATGCGTTGGAGTTCTTTGCGTGCAGTGGCGATGCGAAGTTTGAGTTCGTCAACCGTTTCGGTCTTGCGCGTCTCGAGGCGGTGGACAAGCTCCTCCTCGCTCTCGGTTGTTAGAAATATGAGCAGGGCGTCGGGCGATAATTTACGGATGGTTTCCGCGCCCTGCACGTCGATGCGGAGAATGACATCCTTGCCGCTGGCGAGGGCCGTGCGCACCTGCTGTTTGGGGATGCCTTTGTAATCGCCATAGACGATGGCGTATTCGATCAACTCGTCTGCTTCGATCATGCGGGCGAATTCTTCCTTTGAGACAAACTTGTAGTCCTTATCCTGGACTTCCCCCGCGCGTTTCGGACGAGTGGTGGCGGTGACGACAAAATGGAACGGCAGGCCGCGTTCCTGCATTCGCTGCATGACGCTATCCTTCCCCGCGCCCGACGGGCCGGAGATGACGATGAGCAGCGGACATG
>JAYRVQ010000613.1:0-8789 GCA_041918465.1 Anaerolineales bacterium | reverse complement strand
TGGCGGACGGTGCGAGGCCTGCCAGGGACAGGGTGAGTTGCGAATCGAAATGCAGTTCCTGCCAGATGTGTACGTGCCATGCGATGTGTGTCATGGCTTGCGGTTCAATCGTGAAACCTTGCAAGTCCACTTTAAGGAAAACTCCATCGCGGATGTGTTGGCAATGACCGTTGACCACGCGCTTGGCACATTCAGCGCCTTCCCGCAAATGGTGAACAAACTTTCGTTGTTGCAGGAAGTCGGTCTCGGCTACGTGCGCGTCGGCCAGCCCGCCACAACGTTGTCGGGCGGCGAAGCGCAACGCGTCAAACTCGCGAAGGAACTCTCCCGTCGCGCCACGGGACGCACGCTCTATGTGCTGGACGAACCCTCCGTCGGCCTGCACGCCGCGGACGTCCACAAACTGATCGAAGTCCTGCAACGCCTCGTGGACACAGGCAACTCCGTCCTCATCATCGAGCACAATCTCGACATCATCAAGATCGCAGACTGGATCATTGACCTCGGTCCCGAAGGCGGCGACCGCGGCGGCGAGTTGGTGGGAGAAGGAACGCCCGAACAGATACTGAAGCTGAAGGGATCGTATACGGGGCAATTCTTGAAGAGTCACATGAAGTAAATCGAGACTGGAATCCCGAAGTTCTACTTCGGGATCTTTCTTTTGCAATTCCGAAAGTAGAACTTTCGGATTCCAATTCAACCCAACATGCACAATCACGAACCCAAAGATTACCTCTGTCCTTTTTGCCAAATCATCGAACGGGCAAAAGAATCAATGGAAGGGACGGATGTGGTCTATCAGGATGAAACGGTCACCGCTTTCCTCGGCCTTGGCCGCTGGGAAAAGAATCCCGTGGACGTGCTCATTGTCCCCAACCGGCACATTGAAAACCTGTATGATCTGCCAGTCGAACTCGCGCCCGCGCTTCAACGCGTCACGCGTGAGGTGGCGATCGGCCTGAAAACGGTCACCCACTGCGGGGGAGTCTCGACGCGGCAACACAACGAACCGTCAGGCGGGCAGGATGTCTGGCATTTCCATATCCACATCACGCCAAGATTCGAGGGGGATCGGTTTTATGAGGATCGAAAAATTCCTTTCCCAGAAAAGGAACGGATCGCCTTTGCCGGGCATTTGAGGGAATATCTGAGGAACGTAAAATAGAATTTACCCAACTGCCTACGCGCAAACATTGACTTAACCCCAATTTAATAAGTTCAGGTAGAATAACCTTTGCCTCGGGGAGGAAAATCCCTGCCCGAACGCCAAAAGGAAAAATACCATGAACAAAACTGGAAGTACTTCCACTTTCAAACCCCTGACACCTCGACGCAAACGTCCGCAACTTGGTTCGCGCATTTTTACCATTGTGGCGATTGTCGCTATTCTGGGGGGCATTTATCTGATCGGCAACGCGTTGATCGGACCGGGAAAACCCATCAGTAATATGTTTGCAACGGATACCCCCACTCCAACCGTTACCTACACACCCACCAGCACCGCCACCGCAACGGCCACTGCAACCGAGACACTCACGCCAACGATCACGAATACTCCCACACCCTCTGCACCATTTACTTATGTTATTCAGGAAGGCGATAACCTGGTGGCCATTGCTGAAAAATTCCAGTTGGCTGAAGACGGCATTTCACTCATTCTCAGTCTCAACCCTGCCATCGAAGAAAACGCGGGCATTATTTTTCCGGGACAACAGATCTTAATCCCCAACCCAGACCTGCGCGCTCCAACCGCTACACCCATCCCCGGCGACGTACCGCGTGGAACAAAATTACAGTACACGGTACTCCCCGGCGATACACTGGCTGGAATTGCGGCGAAATTCAACAGCACGGTGGAAGCCATCATGGCTGAAAATGATATTGAAGACGCCAATGCCCTGCAGGCATATCAGGTGCTGATCGTTCCAGTCAACATGGTGACACCCACCGCCACGCGCCCGCCAACCTCCACACCAATCACAGCAACCGCCACCCCGCTCTCCACACCGACGGGCACCAAAACACCTTAAACGCTGGACAAATCCGCGCTTCTCACGTAAAATCCGCCTTCGCACAGCAAGTCATTTTTTGGAGGAACGACCCTTGGCTAACATCAAGTCCCAGATCAAACGCAACAAACAGAACGAAAAACGCCGCCTGCGCAACCGCGTTGTCCGCGGCGCGGCGCGCACGGCTATAAAGGCCGCTCAAAAGTCACTGACCGTTGGTGAAGAGACGCAAGTCACTCTCAAGGATGCCATCAGCGCGTTGGATAAAGCCGCTGAAAAAGGCGTGCTTCACCCGAAGAACGCGGCGCGTCGCAAGTCACGCCTGATGAAAGCCGCCAACAAAGCGGCCAAGGCTCCCGCGCCCGTTGCCGTGGAAAAGAAGAAAGCCCCCGCCAAGAAAGCGGCGGCCAAGAAGACTGAAGAAAAGTAAGCCTGCATGAGCAGATGAGCGGGAGTCGCAAGACTCCCGCTTTTTATTCCTGTTATAATTTTCGCTAATGACCAACCAACTCCAGCAAACCATCGAAGAAAAAATAAAAGCCTTTTTCGACGCGCAGGCCATTCCCCTCGCGCCATTCAAATGGATGTCCATCCCGTTCAGCGGCGAGTGGGGCATTTCCACTTCGTTTTTCCAGACCGCGGCCGATGAAGCGCGCGCGGGCGGTGGTGCGAAGAAACCTGTCCCGCAGAGGGCGCAGGAGTTGGCCGAGCAGGTCAAAGGTCAGATGGGAAGCGTGGCGGGAGTCAGCCACATCGAAGCGGTGAAGGGCTATCTCAACATCTACTTCGAGACATCGGATTACGCGCGGCGAGTCGTGGACGAAGTGCTCGCTTCTCGCGCGGACTTTGGGCGGGGTTCCGTTAAAGGGGAGCGCGTCATGGTGGAGTACGCTCAGCCAAACACGCATCACTCGTTTCACATCGGGCACGCACGGACGACGCTCCTTGGCGAGTCCCTGGCGCGCATCGTGGAGTTCGCGGGCTTCGACACGATCCGCGCCTCCTATCCCGGCGATCTTGGATTGGGCGTCATCACCGTGCTATGGGCTTACGAAAAATTTTACAAGGGGCAGGAGCCGCAGGGCGTCCATGAACGCGGACAATGGCTATTGAAAATTTATGCCGAAGCGACGGCGCTGTTGGAGAAAAAAGAGAACGACACGCCCGAGCAGACCGCGCAACGCGAGGCGTATGAAGCCGAGCGCCGTGAGATGTATCGCAAATGGGACGCGGGCGACGCGGCGGTGCGCGAGTTATGGCGCGTGACGCGTGGGTGGAGTCTCGAGGAACTGCGCGACATTTTGAACATGCTGGATATCAAGATCGATGTCTGGTTCTACGAGAGTGAAGTGGACGAGCCTTCGAAGATCATCGTGGATGAATTGATCGCCAAAGGCATCGCCACAGACGAACGTCCGCAGGGTGGCGCGGTGATCATCAAGATCGATGAAAAGTTGGGACTGGCAAAGGAAAAATACCGCACGGCGGTGCTTCTGCGAAGCGATGGGACATCACTGTATTTGACAAAAGACCTGGCGTTGGCCAAGGTCAAGTTCGAGCAATATCACGTGGATCGCTCGGTCTACGTGGTGGACTTCCGCCAGAATCTACATTTCCAGCAGGCGTTCAAGATTTTGGAGATGTGGGGATTTCCGCAGGCGGCCAAGTGTTATCACCTGTCCTATGGTTACATCACCCTGCCCGAGGGGGCCATGTCGGCGCGGCGCGGACGGGTGGTTTTGTTCAAGGATGTGGCAGACGAGGCTGTCAAACGCGTGCTGGCGGTGGAATCCGAGAAAGCGCCCGATATGAATGAGGCGGAACGGCAGAAAGTGGCCGCGCAAATCGGTCTCGGCGCGCTGACGTATTCCATCCTATCAGTGGACAACAATAAGGACATCGTCTTCGACATGGACGCGGCGCTCTCGTTCGATGGGCGCACGGGACCATACATTCAAAACGCGCATGTGAGGGCGAATTCGATTCTAAAGAAAGCCAACGTTGAATATTTAACATTAAACCTTCAACCTGCGACCTTCGACTATGAACTGACGAAGCATGAGATCGAACTGATCGAGCAGATCTCGAAATTCCCTACGGCGGTGGAGCAGGCAGCGAATGAGTATCGTCCGCTGGTGATGGCGGCCTACGCCTATGATCTGGCGAACGCCTTCCACTCGTTCTATCACGCGGTGCCCGTCTTGCAAGCGGAGGAAGCGAAGGTACGCGAGGATCGTCTGCAGTTGGTGGCGGCGGCAAAGCAGGTTATCGCCAACGCATTGCGCTTGCTTGATATTCAGGCTCCTGATGTCATGTGAAAAACAGGCTAAACGTTCTTTACACGTTTAGCCTGTTTTATTTAGAATCTGCGAACACACCGTCATTGCGAGAGCGGCAGCACGAAGCAATCCCTGCTAGCAAGAAGATTGCTTCGCACTTTGGGCTCGCAATGACGACACAAAAATCGGTATCACGTCGCGCTGGGTAAAAACGAAGAGACTCAAAACCCAAGTCGGGTCGATTCGGACACTGTCCCCGGCGGGACTGAAACAATAGGAGACAACCTATGGCAATCAAAACTCTCATCATGGGCGCGGCTGGACGTGACTTCCACAACTTCAACACGTTCTTTCGCGGCAACAAGGATTATGAGGTGGTCGCGTTTACTGCTACCCAAATCCCCGACATCGAAGGCCGCGTCTATCCGACCGAACTGGCGGGCGCGCAGTACCCAAAGGGCATCCCCATCCACGCCGAGGAGGAACTGGTAGACCTGATCAAGAAGCACGGCGTGCAACAGGTTGTGTTCGCGTATAGCGATGTCCCCCACGAAGTGGTGATGCACAAAGCCTCCATCGTCAACGCGGCGGGCGCAGACTTCCGCATCATGGGCACCAAGTACACGCAGATCAAGTCGACGAAGCCTGTCGTGTCGATCAGCGCGGTTCGGACAGGATCAGGTAAAAGTCAGACCACGAGGCGGGTGTCGTTGATCCTGCAAGAGATGGGATACAAAGTCGCGGCGATCCGCCATCCCATGCCGTACGGCAATCTCGTCGCACAGGAAGTTCAGCGCTACGCAAATTACGATGACCTCGACGAGTACGATTGCACCATCGAGGAGCGCGAGGAATACGAACCGCACATCGACAACGGCGTCATCATCTACGCGGGCGTGGACTACGAGAAGATCGTCCGCCAGGCCGAGCAGGAAGCGGACATCATCCTGTGGGACGGCGGCAACAACGACTTCCCGTTCTACGTGCCCGATTACCAGATCGTGGTGGCCGACCCGCATCGCCCCGGCCACGAGACCACCTACTACCCCGGCGAGACCAACGTCCGTATGGCAGATGTGTTCGTGCTCAACAAGGTGGACACTGCCAACCCCGATGCAGTGATCGCGGTGCGCGAGTCCCTGCGAAAAATCAACCCGACCGCCATCCAGATCGAAGCCGCCTCCCCGCTGTTCGTGGACGACCCCGATTCGATTCAGGGTAAGCGCGTCCTTGTGGTGGAAGACGGCCCGACGCTCACACACGGCGAGATGGCCTACGGCGCAGGCTACGTGGCGGCGCGGCGCTTCGGTGCGAAGGAAATCGTGGATCCGCGTCCGTTCGCGGTCAGGTCCATCGCGGCCACGTACGCGAAGTATCCGAAGACGGGACCGATCCTGCCCGCCATGGGCTACGGTGAAGCACAGACGCGCGACCTAGAAGAGACGATCAACAAGTCGGACGTGGACATGGTCATCATCGGCACGCCCATCGACCTGACGCGCGTCATCAAAATCAACAAGCCGCATCAGCGCGTGCGCTATGAGTTGCAGGAGATCGGCCAGCCGACGCTGGAAGATTTGCTGATGAAGAAGTTTGGTAGAAAGTAAGAACTGCTCAACGCACAATAGGCGACCGCTAAAACGTGGTCGCCTATTTTTTTGAAACCCTTGCCTGCCCTACCTCCTCATTGATTGCCCCGATGCGCCTTATCACATTCTCTGGCGACCCATACAATAGCGGTATACTATGAAAAGAAATGCAACAGGAAACTTAAAGTCAACCATGCTCCCGACCCAAAGGAGACAAACCAGCATCAATCCACGTAAATGCCGTTATGTTGCCTGATTTCAAAATCGAATAATGAACGAACTGCACGGAGTCAGATCATGAAATTTAGATGGACGCGTAAAGTGCGGCTGGCTGGAGACTAGAAAATGAGCAAGAGCAACACAACAGCAAACCCAACGGTCAGGGAACTGGAAAAACTTCGGGCGCGCGTCACAGGGCTGGAAGTCGCGCGCAGGCAGGCAGAAGAAGCATTACGGGAGAGTGAGAAAAAGTTCAGTAATATTTACGAGCAGGCGCCGATTGGCATTGAACTCTACGATGAAAAGGGCAGACTACTCGATGTCAATCCAGCCTGTTTGCAGATCTTTGGCGTGAATGATGTCAGTGAAGTACAGGGTTTCAATCTGTTTGCAGACCCAAATATCACCAACGAAATAAGGGAAATGCTCGCACAGGGCGAACCTGCCACATTTGAATCTGCCTTTGATTTCGAACTGGTCAAAAAACTTGGCCTTTACAAGACATCCAGATCGGGACAATGTTTCCTAGATTGGCAGATCACTCCATTAAAATCATCGGGGACATCTATTACGGGATACATGGTTCGCGTACGCGAAATTACCGAACGAAAAAAGATGGCCCACGCATTGGAACAGAGCGAAAAACGCTTCCGTGCCCTCATCGAGCATAGTACAGATGCAATTACTTTAATTGATCGTCATGGCATGGTTGTATATGAAAGCCCAAGCGCACAGCTACTGACCGGTTACATCGCTGAAGAACGAAATGGGAGGAGTGGGTTTGAACTTATCCATCCCGATGATCTGCCTGCAGTGAAAGCCACTCTGAGCGATGTGCTCACACATACGGGCTCCATTAACAACGCACAATTCCGTTCTGTGAAAAAGGATGGCACGGTATGGTGGACGGAAGGCACGGCCATCAACCTACTTCACGAACCGGCTGTGCAGGCCATCGTTATCAACTACCGCGACATCACAGAGCGCAAAACTGCCGAACAAGCCTTGAGAGATGCAAATGACCAGCTAAATGTTCGCGTGGCAGAGATCGAAAAATTACAGGCCGAATTGCGCGAGCAAGCCCTGCGTGATCCCTTGACGGGGTTATATAACCGCCGATACCTGGGAGACGCCCTGGAGCGGGAACTGAGCCGGGTCAAACGAGAAAAGAAATCCATGAGCATCATCGTCATGGATATCGATCATTTCAAAAGGATCAACGATTCATACGGACATCAGGCTGGTGACCAGTTCCTGACAGCGATTGCCGATTTGATCGCCCGCCATGCCCGCAGTTCAGACATCGCTTGCCGCTACGGAGGCGAGGAATTTCTGCTGGTCATGCCCGGTGCAGGCGTGAGAACCGCCGCCCGCCGCGCGGAGGAGCTCCGCGTTGCCTGCATGCAGATCAGCATCCCGCACGGAGGGAAGAAACTGAACGTCACAGTGTCATTGGGCGTCGCGGCTTATCCTTTGCACGGCAAGGAGGCAGAGGAGGTTGTCATCAAGGCGGACAAGGCTCTCTACAAATCCAAGCGCAGTGGGCGGAACCGCGTAACGGTCTGGAGCGAATCGCCAGACTCGGCATCCTCACGGCGACGCTCCTGAGGCAGGTCGGATCTGGCAACAGATCCAGTCATTTGCGTCTCCTGTCCACTTTTCACTCTTCAATGTTCGGCCTGTTGAACAGGCTGACTTTTGTCTCCCAAATCGCTTTTTTTGCTCTCGCTTGGAAATGCCTGCTTGTTCATCTATTCAAGATTGACACCAGCCTTTTAATGGTTAAAATTGCATTAATATCTTGCAATAAGGTTATCTTGAAGAAAACAAACCGTTTTGTGGGGTATTGCAGGAGCAAAGACCAGCTCTGTTGGATTTTTTGTTTGCCCAGTTTGCCACACCCATTCTCGAGGAGATTTGAAATGAAATCCATCTCACTTTTTTTGTCAAAGTTGGTTGGTGCCATGCTTATCGTTATGCTGGCGTTGGTTTCCATGCCCGTTGCACAGGCATATGCAGATGTGACCACTGAACTTGTCCCAACGGCAGTTGGCACTTATACCGCCTGGGTCAACGATTATGCGCAGGTTGACGAAGGTATCGCGGGCGCAGTCTGCGATGGCGGCGGCCCCGTGGATTACATCAGTAGCGATACTGCCGCTGCGCGTGAGACGGTGGTGATCTCGCTAGCCTCCATTCCAGATGGAAGCACCATTACCAGCATCGATGTTCTCGTAGCAGACAGGGGCGATACTTCTGAAGGCGGAACATACAGAACCTTTGTGCGCTTCAATGGAGTGGATAGCGCGGACTCCGCGGCCACCCATTCGGTGACAGGCACTGGAGGCGGTTGCACAGGCTTCCCAGTGGACACCTTCAATGTTGCAGACACCGTCAAAAACGCCGGAACGACGCTTGAGATTGGCGTGGTTAAAGTTAATGGGATCGGCCTGCGCGTTGGCGTCCTGTCTGCGATCGTCACATACACTTATCCTGAAATAGATGTGCAAGGGAATGGTATCTCGATTGCGAATAACGATCTGACCCCCACCATTACCGATGGCACTAACTGGGGAAATGTTGGCCTCGGCATCGCGGTGGACAGGACCTTTACGATCCTGAACACCGGCACTGCGGATCTCAACCTGGGCGCGATCACATTTGGAGCGCCAGGAGGAGATTTCAGCGTGGTT
>JAYRVQ010000612.1:0-15468 GCA_041918465.1 Anaerolineales bacterium | reverse complement strand
CAACCAGGAGACAATCACATCGTCCCGCGTGAGGCGGATGGATTCCCCGTAGGCATCCAGATGGTTAAATATCGCGCGATGAGAAAGCGCGACGCCTTTTTGCAGACCGGTCGAACCAGATGAATGCTGGAGAAGCACCACGTCCGTTTCATTCTGAGTCATACCGGGTAGGGCGGAGAAATCCAGCGTCGCCTGTTCAGGAATGCGGTCTGTGATAAAGACATCGAGCACCGAGTCGCCACCTTCAGTCACCATGGCGCGCACATCCGTCTCGAACTCGGGATATGTGACGATACCCGTCGGGCTGCTGTGGGAAAGGAGCGCGCTCAGGTCGGCACGGTATCGTTCGGGGGAAAGTTTCTCGGTGAGGAAAGGCATCATCGAGGGGATGGCGCCTAAAAGAACCGCACCCCAAAAGGAATAAACCAGATCTTTTCCGTGCTGAAGAATTAGGATAACAACATCGCCCGGTTTAATCCCGACACGAGCGTAGGCCGCGGCATAGTCATTTGACCGTTCGATCAGTTCCCGGTACGTGATCGGGACATCGGGCTGTCCGGGAAACTGAAGCGTAATCGAAACCCGATCTGGCTCGCGTTCATAAAAACCCTTAAGTACATCCGTAAACGTGCTCATCAGTTCTTCCGAGTGACGACCAGTGCAACCAGCTGGTCAATGGTATCAAAGGTGGACGCGTTGAGCTCTGAATCTGCAATGCGGACGCCAAAAGTATCCTCGATGAAAAGAGCCAGGTCAACCAGACTAAACGAATCGATCAGGCCGCTGGAAATAAGCGCGTCGCCCGGCTGAATAACGCGTTTGGGTTGTTTGAGAATCTTCTGCGCAATGAAATCGGCAATGGATTGTTGCATTTCGGTGGACATGGTCAACTCCTTATAATTGGGGTGGAAATATTATCCCATATGTGCCGGATTTATGGACAGGAAAATTCCTGTAGAATCGGGGACAGCAAATCCGCAAAGTGTTTTTCCCCGAGCGGGTCGCGATGAAATACATTATTGGCAAATTCGGCGGTGGGCAGAACATTCCAATAATCGTAGAATGCAAAATCCTGCGCATTCATTCGTTGTGCAAGAGCCTGTCGGTATGCGTCATATGCCCAACGCGGGTAAAGATCGTTATAGCGAAGATCACTGTTCCGTCCGGAAACAATAAAGATCGGTTCGTTGATCACAATCAATGGTACGACGCCCGAAATCTCTCGTCCAACGCGCAGAGTATCAAACATCAATGAATTGACAAGCGCGGGGGTCTCCACAGAAGACGAATAATCGAAATATGCAACCCTGCCCGCCACATCCTGTGAAAAAACGGCATGTGTCTCAGACAATCCGTTGTAGTTGTCAACCCCGGTCGCTGTCCATAGGGATCCGTAAACCTGGAGTAGAAGGAGTTTTTTAAGTCGTTCACGCTGACCGACAATGGTTTTATCCCAAAATGTGAAACCCGGCTCGCGCGAATAGGCTTTGGGTAATTTCAGGTTGTATTCTTCAATAACTTCTGCCATCCGCTCGGCGTGAGGGACGAGAAAGTCCCGGTCAGCGGCTTTCTTTTCGAAGCTGTGTAACGTGACGAGCCAAATCACCATATCGGGCTCATATTCCATGGCGCGGTCGAGTACAAGGAGGTCGCGAAGCAGGGACGGCCAGGGATATCCAAAATCGTAGACTTTGATCTTGCGTCCGTCGCAAGAAGTCATTTCCAAACGATTGAACTGCTCGGCCAGCATATTCTCAGGTGAGACATGTCCGCCCCAGGTGGCTGAGTCGCCTAACAAGAGCACGCGGAACTCGTCAGCGGGTTTGGGTCCCGCCGAAATGATATGCGCGGCAAACATGGCGTCAAAATCCTCGATGATGGGCACGTTATACCAGGAGGAGTAGGAATTGGGCGACTCAGCATAGGGGAATCGGAGACGGCCCGGAAACAACCCGTTGTAAGCCGAGATTTTCCCAACCGCTGGATTCCACCAAGCAAAAAGCAGGTTGAGCACAATAAAGATCAGGGCGGCTTTGATCAGCACGCGCCACGGATTGACAGTCTGTTTCATATCAGGAAATCCCAAACAATTTCAGAAATGCCGCAAACGATAGTTGCGGTGTGGACAGCGCAAAGAACAACATTCCGAGAGTAAAGAAACCAAACGTCAAGAAGACGCCGACAGCGTTGTGGATCTTGCGAGAAACGGGAGCAGTTCCCAGGTCCGGAAAACGGAGGCGGATGAATTCGCTCCAACGATTTTGGATAAAGAGTCCCAGCCCATGCCAAAGTCCCCACAGGACAAAGTTCCAACTGATTCCGTGCCACAGGCCGATCAACACCATGGTGCTGACCTGGGTCAGCAGGATGACCAGCCAGGGCGGAAGAACCAGTTTCGAGGTCCGCAGTAAACGTGTGAAGGGATTGAAAAAGTAAGACCGGAACCACTGGGTCAATGTCATGTGCCAGGAATTCCAGAATTGGGTCAGGTTGGGTTTCAGGAAAGGCGCGGCAAAATTCTCGGGCAGGCGGAATCCCATGAGTCGCGCCATGCCTATGGCGATATCGGTGTAGCCGCTGAAATCAAAATAGACGCGAAGAGAGTAAGCGCACAACTCAAGCCATAACCAGCCGGGCGCGCGGGTTTGAGTCACAAGCGCATCTGTGATGGAGACGAGGCCGAGAAAATCTGCTACAAAGAATTTTTTGAAGAGACCAGTTGCCAGACGTTGACCTGCAAAGAGCCAGTCCTCATTTGAAAGGGAAAGCGGAACGCGCAATTCCTTCACAAATCGTTCGAGGCGGTCAATCGGCCCGGCGGTGAATGAAGGGAAGAAAATTACGTAATCAATGTATTCCGCCAGGCCAACCGCGGGCAGGACACCAGTTTGACGGTCTCGAATAGTGTGCAGAATTCGGAAGGCAAAATAGGAATACCCCAGCCAGGCAATTGTGGTTTCTTTGGTCAGGTCAAGCGTGATGCCGCGCCAGTCCGCCGTTAAAAACAGGACGCGTTCGTAAAGCGAGGGAGTCTTGAGAAAGATAAAGATCGCAAGAAAACCAAGTGCAAAAGTGACAAGCAGAAATCGATTCTGCGCCTTGAGCAGTGACAATCCCCACGAGAAAACGATAAACAACACAAGCGCGAGGGCGAGCAATCCCAGCGAATCCGGGGACGGAAACTGCAACCATGATTGTGCTGGGAAGACGATCACGAATAAAATGACGCCGACCAGGATGGCCAGTGCAGGCCAATTCCCACGAAAACCACGCGCCTCGGGCGGCGCGTTAATCATCCACGACAGAACCGTGACGAACAGGGTCAGCGTGGGAAACCAAAACGACAGGCTGGGAAAAATAGTCCCTGCTGGTTGAATCCAGTAGATGACAAGCGCGCTCAATCCAACCAGCGCGAGAGAGCGGCCGCGGCGCAGGAGGCCGAGGAGAACAGCCAGACCGATCAAAATGAGAATTTGCAGAACGCTCACTAGAACCCCTGATAGATCCACTCGGGAGTTACGTCCGCGGTGAACACCACCAGCGCGATGGCAATCAAAGCCAGCAGGAATGCCATCAGGTTCTCACGAGAGAAAATGGAAGAGTAAATTTTCTTGAACATTTAGTTTTTCCCTGAAGCCATACGAAGATAGGCTTCCATGAACGCGTCCAGATCGCCGTCCAGCACGGATTGCGCGTTGCCGCGTTCGAAATCGGTGCGATGATCCTTTACCATCTGGTAGGGATGTAAAACATAGGAACGGATCTGGCTCCCCCACTCGGCTTTGGTATATTCGCCGCGCAAGACAGCCACTTCCTCGTCTTTTTCCGCTTTCCTGATCTCCAACAAACGGGCGCGCAATATCCGCAATGCAAATTCGCGGTTCTGTGATTGCGAGCGCTCGTTCTGACAGGTGACCACGATTCCCGTGGGCAGATGCGTGACGCGGATGGCGGTTGAATTTTTCTGGACATTTTGACCGCCCGCGCCGGACGAACGGAAGACATCCACCTTGAGGTCATTCGGGTCTATCTCGACCTCGGGATCGTCCATCGCGACCTGGGGCAAAATCTCCACGAGCGCGAAAGACGTATGCCGACGATGCGCCGCATCAAACGGAGACAATCGCACCAGGCGATGTACGCCCTTTTCTGAGCGCAGATACCCAAATGCATACTTTCCATTGACAGCGATCGTCACAGACTTGATACCCGCTTCCTCGCCCTCGGTCAGGTCCAATATCTCGGTTTCAAATCCGCTTTTCTCTGCCCAACGCAGGTACATGCGTTCGAGCATGGCCGCCCAGTCCTGCGAGTCAGTGCCGCCCGCGCCCGCGTGGATCGCCAGGATCGCGTCATCGTCATCGTAACGGCCGGAGAGCATGGCCGCGAAAGCGCGCTTTTCCACTTCAGGTTCAATCGCGTCGGTTTCAGATTCCAGGTCGGTGCGCAGACTCTCATCGTCCAAACGCGCCAATTCCAATGCGTCATGAATTCGCCTTTGGAAAGCGCGCCAATCATCCACCTCGTCACGCAACCTGGCGGCGGTTTTACTGATGTATTGCGCCGTCCCCGAGTCGTTCCAGAAATTGGGTGCGGCTATTTGTTTTTCAAATTCAGTCAGTTGGGATTCTTTGGCAGGAAAGTCAAAGACGCTCCATGATCTGAGAGATGGTTTCCTGCGCGGTTGTTAGTCGATCAACTAAGTCCTGCATGGTTCCTCCAAAATTACCCCTGCAAAATTCCGTCAACAAAAGCATCGGGGTCGAATGGCGTCAAGTCTTCGGGCTTTTCGCCCAGCCCTGCAAATAAAATGGGAATTCCCAATTCACGCTGGATGGCAAATGCCATTCCACCGCGCGCGGATGAGTCCAATTTGGCGAGGATGACTCCGGTTATGCCCACTGCTTCATTAAACTTGCGCGCCTGCTCCAGCGCGTTCTGACCTGTGATCGCATCCAGCACCAGCCAGACGGCGTGCGGCGCACCGGGCAATGCCTTGCCCACCACGCGATGCACTTTGCGTAATTCTTCCATCAAATTGAAGCGAGTCTGCAAACGGCCTGCTGTGTCAATCAGGACAATGTCAACATTGCGCGACAGGCCGGATTGGACAGCGTTGAACGCTACTGCACCCGGATCAGACTCGGCCGCGCCCGCCACCACCGGGACCTTGAGCCGGTCACCCCAGACTTGGAGTTGGTCCACCGCCGCGGCGCGGAACGTATCTGCCGCGCCGAAGAGGACAGACTTCCCCTCGGACAGGAACCGCTGTCCAAGTTTCGCGGCGCTGGTGGTTTTACCTGACCCATTCACCCCCACAAGCAGGATGACGGTTGGACGGGCGGGAAAATCGAGCGCGGGCGGCTCATCGAGGCGGGAGCGGAGTTCATCTCTCAGGGCAGATTTAAGTTCCTCGGAGCGTAGCAGGCCGCGGTCCCGCGTGAGGCGTTTTAGAGAGTCGATCACGCTGGCGGTGGTCTCGATCCCCAGATCGGCTTGAATCAGCAGGGTTTCCAATTCGTCCCAGGTTTCAACCGTGATTTCCGTCGCTCCCAACAGCGAGGCAACGCGTCCGAACGCGGCTTTTCCTGATTTTGAGAGTCCCGCGCGCCAGCGGGAAATTCCCGCGGGAACGCGGGATAGGATATCGGTCATGACGGGCGATTATATCACGGGGGCATATGGGTTTTATGTTATACTCATTCACTGGTAGCGACCTAGTTCGCGCGCGAATCGCACCAATATTTCACTTGAGGTTGAACATGATCGAAGAACCCATTCACGTCACTGACGACGCATTCGAAAAGACAATCCTGCAATCGCAACTCCCCGTGATTGTTGATTTCTGGGCGCCATGGTGCGGCCCCTGTAAGATGGTTGGACCCATCCTTGATAAACTTGCAAAAGAACACGCCGGAAAACTGCTGGTTGCAAAAGTGAACACAGACGAAAATTCCGAATGGGCGTCGAAGTATGGCGTTCAGGGTATTCCAACCATGTTGTTCGTTGCCGGGGGCAAGATTGTCCACCGACAGGTGGGTGCTCTTCCCGAGCGCATGTTGCGAGACATCGTCACCCAGTTCATGGAAGTCATCGCACAGCCATAAGTTCCAGGAGGTTTGTATGAGTCGCCGTCTGGTCTTCATTGTTCTGATCCTGTCCGTCGTATTGAGTGCGTGTATTCCAGGGTTTTCGCCGATCGCGGCTGGAGAGTCGCAAGCGACGGCGTTGGCACTGGCAGGCACGATGGCCGCGCAAACCATGGCATCATTGCCTACGTTGACTCCCCCGCCGACGAATACACCACTTCCGACTTCCACTTCAACCGTTGCCCCAACGGCCACAAAAGCCCCGACTGATACTGCAACGTCGACCCCCGAGGCGACAGGCACTTCCAATGTGACCGCCACCGTGACGGCGACTGGCAGTCCCCCGGCTGGCGCAGTGACAATTTCGACAGTTGTGAGCGCGACAAGTGGGACCGTCACACCCACGCTGACGTTCACACCGGGACCGCTCCTGTGGGGCACCGTCCCGCCCGAAGTCCCGTATGGACGCGTCCACCTTGTCAACCTGTCCAACCGAATGGCGTACATTTCGTTTCACTGCAAACTGGAGAACGGACTGACCTCGTACCTGGAATATCCGGTATATGGAAGAATCACCGTCTCCATCCCAGCTGGCCCCTGTCACTATGTTGCGTGGGTCAAAGGGGAACAATTTATCGGCGATGTACGTATCAAAAAGCAGACGGAATATACCTTCACTTTCAAGAAGGGTAAAGTTTCCGTCACTCAACCGTAAGTAAGGAGTATCCAAAGAATGAAAAAAGTTCTACCCCTGATTTTAGGGCTTACTGTTTTACTGGCGGCTTGCGGCCCCAAAGCTACGCCCACCATTGACGCTGCCAGCGTCAATGCCACGGCGATGGCGATGGCTTACACCATGTCCGCGCAAACCCAGGCCGCCGTCCCGACCGCGACGGCAACCCTCCCGCCCACTGAGACACCCACCCTGCCGCCGCCCAGCCCGACATTTTCTCTGCCCACCCTGCCTGCATTTCAACCTACAGCAACCACGGCCGCATCAGGCGGCGCATGTAGCGGCCTGATGAATCCAAAACCCGGTGGGCCACAGGTTTATGTAGTCATTGACAACCGCACAAAAGGACCAGTCACGTTTTCTCTCTACCTAAACGAGACAGCGTTTGCGTGCGGATTTGTCCGCGGTGTATCTTCCATTGGATCAAAGAGTAGCATTGGCGTCACCATCCCTGAAGGTTGTTACTGGCCATCTGCATATGTCAACGATCCCAAGAAGCCCGCGTCACTCTCCGGTCCCCAGGGTTGCATTCATGGGAATGACAAGATCACCATCGTAATAGATTACGATGGTATAAGATGGGTTTACCCATAGGCCAACGCGACTAACAATATTCAGCAAAAATCAATCAGCCCGGCTCGTGATGAGTCGGGCTGATCTGTCTTCACGGCAGGAAATGGACTTGCAACATCTTTACTCTGAACTTCTCTCGATCTTTGCACCCAAAGCGCGCAGTTTTTCATCCACGCGCTCGTAACCGCGGTCGATCTGGCTGATATTGCGGATGGTGGAAGTCCCTCCGGCGGCGAGGGCAGCCAACAGAAGAGCCATGCCCGCGCGGATATCAGGACTTTCCAGTTTCTCTCCAATGAGTTGATTCGGCCCCTGAATCAAACAACGATATGGGTCGCACAGGATGATGCGCGCGCCCATGCCGACCAATTTATCGGTAAAGTACATACGACCAGAGTACATCCAATCGTGGAAGAGAACAGACCCCTTCGCCTGTGTTGCCACTGTGATGGCGATACTCATCAAATCAGTTGGGAAGGCAGGCCAGACGTTCGTCTTGATCTCAGGGATGACACCACCCAGGTCGGTCACTACTTCCAAAGGCTGGTTAGACGGAACGATTAAATCATCGCCTTCCACATTCCAGACCACGCCCAACCTGCGAAATACCTGCGCGATCATCTCAAGATAATTCACTCCCGCGTTGCGGATTCGCATCTCGCCGCGCGTCACCACCGCCGCGCCAATCAGGCTGACAACTTCCAGATAGTCGGGGCCAACTGTGAACTCGCCGCCGTGTAAGGCGTCCACACCCTCGATGTGGAGAGTGTTCGAACCGATGTTTTCGATGCGGGCGCCGAGTCGATTCAAAAAGCGGCAAAGCTCCTGGATGTGCGGCTCGGAGGCCGCATTGCGAATGACGGTGATTCCCCTGGCGCGCACAGCGGCCATGATGGCATTCTCAGTGGCAGTCACACTGGCTTCATCCATTAAAATGTCCGCGCCCTTCAAACCATGCGCCAGAAATTCCAATTTGCGGCCATATGTTACTTCCGCACCGAGGGCTTGCAAGGCCAGGATGTGCGTATCCAGCCTGCGGCGTCCGATCACATCACCGCCGGGGGGATACAATCTTAATTCGCCCGCGCGGGCGGTCATCGGTCCAGCGAGCAGGATGGAGGCACGGATGCGGCGACAAAGATCTGGGTCCAGGTCGGCAGGCCGAACGGTCCGCGCGGTGATGCGCCAGGAGTTGTCCCCTAAATCTTCGACCTGCACGCCCAGACTTTCAATGAGGTGACGCATGTCGCTCACATCCCGAATGCGAGGTAGATTATGTAGCACAACCGGCTCTTCGGTCAACAGGCAGGCGGCCAGCAAAGGTAAAGCCGCATTTTTATTCCCACCCGGGGTAACCTCCCCTCGCAAGGGGACGCACCCCTCGATGATAAACTTTTCCATGGTTTCTCCTATGAAGTCCCTGCCATTCTAAGGCAGTTTGACCGTTTCGCCAAGCACATTACAAATGGCTTACGCTCCATCAATGCGGTTATCGTTTGGAATATAATGAAGACATGGAACCTCGTCTAGTCATCCCGCTGATCGTGGGCTGGATTGGCGGCTGGATTGTTAATTACCTGGCCGATGTATTGCCCATTTCGCGGCGATTCAGTCCACCTGCCTGTTCTCAATGCAACACGCCGCTCGCCTGGCAGGATTATCTACTTTTCCGCGCCTGCAAAACCTGCGGCAAACGCCGAAGCCTTCGGACTTGGATCGTTCAGTTTTTTCTGGCCACAACCAGCCTTTACATCTGGACGACACCCCCTTCACATTTAGGCTACGGATTGGGGCTGTTCATCCTGATGTACTTCATTATGGACTTTGTAATAGACCTGGAGCACCGCTTGATCCTTCACCCGACCAGCATCTTTGGCTTCATTCTTGGACTTGGGGCTGGCACCCTGCGCCAGGGGCTTGTGTCCACGCTGACAGGCGGACTGGCAGGCCTTGCCATCATGTTCCTTTTGTACCTTATCGGCACTCTCTTCGCCCGGATGCGCGCCCGAAGAATGCGGGCCGCTGGCTTGGACACCGACGACGAGGAGGCGCTTGGCGCTGGCGATGTGATACTATCCACCATCCTCGGTCTTTTCCTTGGCTGGCCAATGATCTGGTTTGGACTCCTGTTTGGAATCCTGCTGGGAGGAGTTATTAGCATCCTGCTTGTCACTGGTTTGTTCGTCAGTGGGAAGTATAAGGAAAAGGCCTGGATGGTATTCATCCCATACGGCCCATATTTCCTGCTAAGCGCTTTCCTGCTCATGTACTTTCCGACCTGGATCAAGGTTATAGTACCTAAGTAGGATTGGACTATTATTTGCGCCTGTCTAAACTAAAATTGAACACATATAAACAAATGGAGAAACTATTTACTTCCCGTCCTCAAAAAAGCCCGGCGCAGGCCATGGTGGAATTTGCCTTGGTATTACCCATCCTGCTTTTGGTTGTCTACGGGTTAATTGAGGTTGGGCGCGCACTCTTTATTTACAACAGTGTGGCGTCAGCCGCACGCCAGGCTACGCGGTATGGCGCGGCCACGGGATTAAATGTCACCGGAGGCGTTCCTCTCTATCAGGATTGCGCCGGTATACGATCTACTGCCCAGCGATCAGTTTTTCTTGATACAGTCGAAGATGCCGACATTCTCATCTGGCACGATGATGGCGAAGATAGGAATCAGGTTTCCTACTGTTATCCCGGCATGACATATGACAGAAATTTTCAACCCTCGATCGGTAACTCCAGCCGGATTCGCGTTCAAGTCAGCACAGAATATTCACCGATCCTGCCGTTCATACCTTTACAGCCGTTGACAATTTCGTCTGTCAGTGCGCGCACGATTTTGGTAAGCGTATCAATCGCGCTCACTGGTGAGCCGCAAGAATTTGATTTCGAAGGCACCAGCATTCCGACAGACCTTCCTACTGATTTGGTTCCTTCCAACGGAGGAGGCTCTAAGTCTCTCCCTGCTTGCGATGTGCGACACGGCATCATTAGCACCGCGCCATTTGGACTGGTGATCTTCAACTACAGTCCTGCCCTGACAATACATATTGCCGATATAGATATCTGGCCCCCTCCCTCTCCGGCAGGCCAGTCCATAAACCGGCTCACGCTTGGGGGCCTGCCAATTTGGAACGGCGCCATCGAAATTGATTCGCCTACGGCATTTAATTCGTTCATCGGAGACGTGTCCATTGGCCCGCGGGCGAACAAATACCTGCAAGTAAGTTTCAGTAGGAATTACGTACCCAACGGCACCGAAAAAATCTTCATCACCTTTGATGAGCGCGAGTGCCCATTGCTCGACTCTTCGAACAGAAACCAGTTGCCATGAAGAAATTAACACTTTCCCACTTGCTGGAAAAGAAAGGCCAGAGTCTGGTTGAATTCGCCATCAGCCTGACGGTCATGTTAATCCTTCTGGCTGGCACTGTGGATTTCGGAATTGGCTTATTTCATTACATCGCCATGCGCGAGGCCGCCCAGGAAGGCGCGCTGTACGGTTCGATCGCCCCGCCTCCGTATGCAGGTAACTTTAACTGCCCCAACCGAAATATCGCCGAGATCTGCACACGTGTGGTCAATTCATCTGGTGGAAGCGGGGTCATTAAAAAGATATACGATGCCGGAATGACCATCACTGTTGCAGTCCCTGACGGGGCTTGCGAAGGAAAAGGAATCACTGTAACACTCTTGTACGAATACCCTGTTACCATGCCGTTTATGAGCGCAGTGCTCGGATCGAATCACATTCGATTGAAGGCGTCAGTCACCGATGTAATACTAACTCCTCCCTGCCCATAAAAGAGATGTATACGAATGGACGGAACTCATGAAAACAAACCATAATTCTGAACGCGGACAGGCCATGCTCCTGATCGTTATTGCCATCCTGGGCCTGATAGCCATCACTGCCCTGGCTGTAGACGGAGGCATGTACTTCGCAGACCGGAGGCGGGCACAGAGCGCCGCCGATGCCGCCGTTCTCTCGGCTTCGCTCGCCAGACTCCGCGGCGAAGACTATGAAGCCGCCGCACTGGGCAGAGCACAACAAAACGGCTATGAAAATGACCAGGTAAAAAGTTCGGTTGAGGTTTACGTTCCACCAGAAAGTGGACCCTACGCGGGAAACAAGGAATATATTCAGGTTATCGTTAGATCCCACTTTCAAACTTACTTCGGACCGGTTATTGGCGTTCATGAGTTGACCAATACAGTTCAGGCCGTTGCACGCGCAAAGCCGCCGGAATGGGGGGAACTCCTAAAGGGGTATGCAATTGTCAGTCTGGCTCCCTACAGCGATTGCAAATATAAAAGGGCATTTTGGGCACATGGCGAATCCACATTGGAACTTTATGGCGGCGGTGTATTCATTAATTCAGATAACCCCACCTGCGCTTTCATGCAGGAAGGAAGCGCTGGCCTGGTCTTTGGAGATGACAACCCGTTCAACATCGTTGGTGGCGCTTCCATCCAGAAAGTACAATTGATCAAACGCTTGGTATGGGAACCTGTCCCAACCCCAACCGGCAAGGGGGTATTACCTGAGCGCCAGCCTTCGATCGCCTTCCTGCCAAGCACCGGCAGTTCCCCCATCCCCTACCCACCACCATTTGTCCTGCCCAAGCCAAGGTGTGGAATAAAAATGGCAGAAGTCGATAAAATTGATGGAACAACCATGAGCCCGGGCAACTGGGAGGATGACTTCCCGCCCAAAGGCGTAAAACACCTAAAACCGGGCATTTACTGCATCAACGGAGACTTGCGCGTTGACCAGGATGCAGAATTGACCGGTCATGGGGTGGTATTGTATGTGGAACATGGCTCAGTGCACTTCAACAGCGGCGCCAACGTCTCGCTGGAAGCCCCTAACGGGGGGCCGTTCAAAGGATTACTGCTCTTTCTTCCGATTGACAACCATTCTGTAGTGGTCCTGACCGGATCTGCGGAATCGATCTTCCGGGGTACGATCATGGCCCCCGGCTCGAAAATCCGCATTGTCGGTAACGAGTCGCGCTATGGTTTTCACAGTCAAATTATCGGGTACACCATCGAATTGGACGGCAACAGTAACATTATCGTCCGGTACATCGACGAACAGAACTACGATGCGCTTATCAACCCGGAGATCCAATTCGGTCAGTAGAGTTTCGCTCTGAAACTATGAGCATTCACGACATTACAAACGGCTTACACTGATTGAATTGGATAAAATAGGCTTGAGTATGAAGTATAATGGATTAAATACGCCGATTCCGGCAATTCTTGGAGTCTGGCGTCATAATTTGCAAAGTTCTACCAGTCGCGATATGCTCCTTACTTAAGAAGGATTGTTGCAAGGCCGAAAACCAGTAACATACATTGGAGTCAAAATAGCAAAGATTTTTTCAGGAACTCAGACTGTATGAAAAAAGCGTTTCGCAATTTCACTTCCATTTTCCAGCTCCGCCCTACCGGGAAAAAACGCGCGCATAAATCTAGAGGCCAAAGCCTGGTGGAAATCGCAATCGCATTTCCATTTATTATTATGTTGCTTGCCGGACTTGTAGAATTTGGCTTCATATTGAACTATTACCTTTCGCTAATGGACGCCACCCGCGAAGCCGCCCGTACCTTTAGCAACTTCGACCCATTTGAAGACGGAACAAGACTCGGCGATTGCACTTGCTCCATCTCCATCTGTCCAGACGAAGCGCCGGAAGACACCAGCGATGCTGACTGCGACAGAAATAGTTTCTATCAAGGCGCCTCGGCAATGGTTTTGGACAACTTGCAACCACGAGGTACCACGATTGAAGAAAGAAGAATGGACTCTTCCCGGCGAATCATCCTCAACGCCGCCACAGATGATGTAGTGGTCTCTGTTTTTAGTGTTGGTGACGGCTTCATTTGGCGCTTCCCTGAGAGTGGAGGAGAATTTCGCTGGTTCAACAATCAGCCGTCCCGGTTGTCCACCGATGAAATCAGTAGTCGGCTGATCGAAGAAGCACCAGATACCGGCGTCCTATTGGTTGAAGTTTTTTTTAACTATCACCAGGTTTTAGCCCTGCCCTGGCTGGCGCCATTCCTGCCAGATCCAGTAATGTTGCACGCCTTTACAATCATGCCAATAGCGGCAGCAGAACCTGTTTCGCCGTAGGAGAAATAAATGCGGCAAAAGAACCACTCTAAATTTGAACGTGGACAGGCCATCATTTTGATCGCGGCGGCGGCCATTGGGCTGATCGCCATGGTTGGTTTAATGGTAGATGGCGGCATGTTGCTGATCGAATATGGTCGCTTGAAGCGCGCCATTGACGCGGCTTCTCTTTCCGCCGCTCTCCAATATCGCGAGGGGTACACAAACGCCGAACTTACAAATGCCGCTGAGGAATTTCTTCGGTTAAATCAGTCAGATGTGTTCGACATCCAAGTGGATACCGACACGACCGACTCCAGTTTACTGACCTCCCCTCGCCGCAAACTCGTACGGGTGACTGCTTCCCGTCACGTGCAATTCGGATTTATCTCTGTCGTCGGGATATACCAAACCGACATCACCGCTTCATCCGTCGGGGAGGCGGCTTCCGTGGACGTGGTCATTGTCCTGGACGCATCCGCCTCGATGGCGTATGAGGGTGGAGGGAGCGCCACTGCCGGGGATGATCCGGCTGACGATCCCTCGGCGTGTAATTCGACCGATTCCTGTCACCCCTTCCGCGAGATCAAGGATGTGGCTATCGAATTTGTGAACCAGTTATACTTCCCGTATGACCGGGTTGCAGTTGTTACATTCGATCGCGAAGCTCACGTCATCCTGCCGCTGGACGCAACAGATGGTATGAGCGGCGGAGACGCCAGGGACACGGTTGTTGCCGCACTCGATGACCTGACGGTTTTTGAACCCGCGCAGATATGCCCTGACCCTGTTGAGGGCGCCAGTCCGATTACTCACTGCCGAAACTATACAGGAGCTGGTGGTACGTATAGCGGCATTGAATATCCGCTTTTTCGAGCAACCGATGACCCATCTTCGGTTCCCTCCAGTAATATTGGCGATGGACTTTGGCTGGCGGGCAGTGAATTTGGCCGCGAGCCCATACGACAGGATTCGCTCTGGGTGGTGATCGTACTGGCAGGAGGTCCCACGAATACGGGATGTACAACTGGTGCCGCCCATAACTGCAGCGGGCCAACCTATGCGGATGGCCGCGTTTGCCCACCCTCCACCTGGTTTTCACCATTCTGCCGCGAGGGTGATGTTTCGGCAGGCACACGCCACACCGCTGGCAGTCTGCATTATGATGCCGACGATTACGCCCGGGACGCGGCAGACTTCATTACCAATCCGCTCACCGGTCAGGGAGCAACGATATTTTCCATTGGTTTGGGAAATCTGGTCAGGTTGGCGCCCAGCGGTGATCCGGAAGCCGGTCAGAAGCTTTTAGATTATGCGGCTACAGTTGCCGGAGACGAAAGTGGCGTTCCGGTCAATCACGGTTTATATTTCTTTGCTCCAAACCCCACTGAATTGCGTGAGATTTTCCGTACGATTGCTGAAAATATTGCCACCAGAATCTCGCAATAATTTTTTATCCTGCCACCACCTCGTAAAGGCGCAACCTTATTTTTGTTGCGACTGGAGACTGCCACATGAATTTGATATTGTCATTTTTCCATAAGCGTTCCGCCCGGCGCAGAACCAAGGCTCAAAGCATGCTTGAGTTCGCTCTTGTATTGCCGATCCTGCTTCTTTTGCTGATCGGGGTGATCGAATTTGGACGTCTGTTTTACGCCTGGATCATCATCGAAAACTCCACCCGTTTTGGCGTTCGTTACGCGTCCACCGGTGAGTTCAACAACGCCTATTGTACGGACGCCGACGGAGATGGCTCGATGTGCGCTGGGGCCAGCCGCAACCAGGAAGTGGACGTTGCGCGCCTGCCTTCCATAAAAGATGAAACCCGTCAGATGATCATCGGACTGCCTCATAGCGAAGCGTTTGGACAGTCAGAAAATGATTATTTACAGATCATCGTCTGTTCCAGTTCTCCCGGCTTCGTTTTCACCCCTCCACAAATGGGAGAT
>JAYRVQ010000611.1:0-2344 GCA_041918465.1 Anaerolineales bacterium | reverse complement strand
TTCAACGCCTCAGCGACTTTCGGACCGATGCCCTCGATCTTGACGAGATCATCCGCTTCACTCTGGATTTCAGGCTTGCTCGCCGCGACCTCGGCCTTTTTCTCAGCCCGGGTCTTCTTCGGCTCCCCCGCCTTGCCAATCGACTCGATCATCAGGCGTGTATATTCCTGACGATGTCCACGATGCACGCGGATGCGCTTCTTCGGGCTGTAGCGGAAGGCCAGCACCTTCTCGCCGCGGAAATGCTCCACGACAGAGGCCAGCGCCTCGATCCCGCTCACGAACGGAGTCCCGACCGAAAACTGGTCGCCGTCTGCCAACAGCAGAACGTGTTCCAGTTTCAAATCTTCGCCAGGGGTAACTGGCAGGCGATCCACTGCGATGGTTTCGCCTTCGACGGCTTTATATTGCTTGCCGCCGCTTTCCACAATTGCATATTTCATATTTTCTCCACGGATTCACTTCGCCTTCGTCTCTGCGGGTGGACCTTCATCCTGCGCCGAGCGAAGGGGAAGCCGGTATCACAGTTCCGCCCCGGCGAATCCTACTGCCAGGGCAGAAGCGGACGGTATTATAACGGCAGGCTGTGAGAACTGTCAACGGGAAATTTCCCCTTCGAGGGCGCGTCGCACCTATTGTGGAGGATTCACCCAAAGGTCGGGTGCGACGCGTTCGCGGGGTTACTTCCCGGGCAGTATCGCGCTCAGGGTCTTCGTCAGGTTCTGCAACTCACCCGTGTGACTCTGCAATTTGGATACATCGCCCGTCTGAAGTCCAGAACGAACGTCGGTGATGGTCTTGTTGGTCGCGACCTGTCCGTCAATGATCTTCTGAGTCAGGCGTTCCAGATCAGTCGCGAACTGAGTCAACTTCGGCGGGATGAGCGGAATCTTCTGCATGAACGGGAGCAAAACATCCAGCACCTGGTTGGCAAGGCCCGCGTACTTCACCGTCAGCGTGTGCAACGCGCCGATGGAGCCTGTCAACTCGAGAGCCACTTCCTGAATCGAGTCGATCATTTTTGCGTTGTCTTCGATCATCTTACCGATCTGGTCCAGCGAGCCAGTCAACTTGGACGAGAATTTGGTGTACGTTATCGGCTTGCCAGCGGAAACTCCGCTTTTAACGCCAGCCTTGGCAACAGGGATTGGGGACATGAGATAACTCCTTGTGTGAGATTGTCTTACTATACAATAAAATTGAAGGGGAAACAAGTTTGATTGTATAATCCCTCCAATGGACATTTCATTGACCCCCGCCCAGCGCGCGCTCGTGGACTCTCCGCTCAATGCAAAGATTTTTCTACGCGGACGCGCGGGCGCGGGCAAGACGACCGCGGCCGTTCAGCGTTCGCTTCATCTCCTGACCTCGGGCCTGCCCGCCGAGTCCGTGCTGATTCTCACCCCCCAGCGGACTCTGCAAACGCCCTACGAAGAAGCCATCCTCGCGGCAGGCTTCTCTGGCGGACAGGTCACCTTCGCCACCATCGGCGGGTTGGCGCGGCGCATGTGCGAACTCTTCTGGCCGCTCATCTCCGACCGCGCGGGATTCAAACATCCAGACCAGCCGCCGATCTTCCTCACGCTCGAAACCGCGCAATATTACATGGCGCATCTCGTCCGCCCCAAACTGGACGAGGGCTTCTTCGAGTCCGTCACCATTGACCGCAACCGACTCTACTCTCAGATCATTGACAACCTGAACAAGTCCGCCATCGTCGGCTTCGACTACCGCGAGATCGCCGACCGCCTCTCCGCCGCGTGGACGGGCGACCCCGCCCAACGTCGCGTCCACGCCGACGCGCAGGCCTGCGCGACCATGTTCCGCGAATACTGTCTCGAAAACAATCTGCTCGATTTCTCTTTACAAGTGGAAATATTCGGAAACCTGTTATGGCCAGATCCCATAATACAAAATCACTTGGCAGACACGTATCGCCACCTCATCTACGACAATGTGGAAGAAGACCCACCGCGTTATCACGACATCGTCCGAGAGTGGATGCCCAAGTTTGAATCGGCATTGTTGATTTACGACGATCATGGCGGTTTTCGTCAATTCCTGGGAGCAGACTGGAAAACTGGCGAGTCCCTGTTTGATACATGCGACCAGGTCATCGAGATGAACGACTCCTTCGTCATGTCCGAATACGTGGAGGGCCTCTCCAACTCGCTCAACACCGCCATCACCAAACTTCCCACCGAAGGCATCCACGGCACATTCAACATCGAAGACATCATCAGCGCGCGTTACTATCCCGAACTGCTTGATTCTATCGTCGCCAAAATCCGCGACCTTCTTCATCTTTCATCTTTCATCTTTCATCCTTCTGATATTGTCATCC
>JAYRVQ010000610.1:0-3186 GCA_041918465.1 Anaerolineales bacterium | reverse complement strand
TTTTTCGTAACCATCGTGTAAAATTTTCCCTGCCGCGCGAGCGAGGGATTCAATATCGGAGAGAGATGGGTGAGTCATAAATTCCTTTTTCTTTGTGGGGCGGAATGGAATTCCGCCTTACGCACCATCGCCATTCCACACACGGCGGCCGAGGGCAGAGAGCGCGAAATCCACTGCGAGGATGGCGGTCTGGTTCTGCACGTCGAGGATGGGGTTGACTTCCACCAAATCCATGCCGACGAGTTTACCCGTCTCCGCGACCAACTCGCAGACGAGGTGACTCTCGCGCTGGGTCAATCCCGCGGCGACGGGCGTCCCCACGCCGGGTGCATGACGCGGATCGAGCGCGTCCATATCGAAGGAGAGGTAGATGCCGTCCACGTCGCGGCTGATGCGGTCGATGGCTTTCATCACGGTCTGGTACATGCCGTGGCGGTCGATCTGCTCCATGCTTTGCACCATCACACCGGCTTCGAGCAGATTAGCCTTTTCGCCTGGGTCGAGGTCACGCGCACCGATAACGGCGATCCGCCGCGGGTCCACGACAGGAACCGCTTCGTCCCAGAGTTGGACAAGACGCCTATCGCCGAGTCCCGCGAGGACGGCCAGCGGCATCCCATGGATGTTGCCCGAGGGAGTCGTCTCGGCGGTATTGAAATCCGCGTGCGCATCCACCCAAATGACGCCAATTTTTTTGTGTTTCGCCGCGCCGCGAATCGACGCGTACGCCAGGCTATGATCGCCGCCGAGAACGAGGGGGAAGTGACCCGCCTGCGCGCTGGTGGCCACCGCGCCCGCGATGCGGCGTCCCATGGGAACGATGCAATCAATATACTTTAATTTCGGCTCGGAGATCGAACACATCTCCGCGATGGGCACTTCCACATTGCCCTTGTCTTCGACGGTATAGCCGAGGTCTTCGAGTTTTTTCTGCAGGTGGGCATAGCGGATGGCGCTGGGACCCATGTCCACGCCGCGGCGGTCTGCGCCGAGGTCAACAGGTACACCAATAATGTCTATTTGCATGGCTACCTCTTTCCGTTCCATTCATCTATTAAACGTTCAAAAAAATCATCGAGATATTTCAGCCGTTCATCCGCAATGGACTTGGCGGTGACGGTGAACATTCGCTCGCGGACTTTTCGCAGTTTGAAGAGATGCTCGTGATACGCGCTGTGCGCTTCACCCTCGACCTCTTTGCCGGTCTCCAAAAACTGACGTGAGGGAGGCTCATACCACGGCGTCCCTGCCAACGTTGCGTACCCGATGACGCGCGCCACGCCGATCGCGCCGAGAACATCCAGTTTGTCCGCGTCGAACAAAATTTTCGCTTCAATGGTTTCTGGTTTTTCCGTGCCGCGATAGCGATGGGCGCGGATGCAATGCTGGACTTTTGCGATGCGCGCCGCGTCCCAGCCCTCGGACGCGAGGACTTGCGCGGCAAATTCGGCGGAGGCGTGGTGATGGTCCGCGCGCGATTCGTGACCGGGCGTCGCGCCTTCCGCGTCGTGGAGCAACGCCGCGGCGCGGACGATATCCATGTTCGCGCCCTCGGCTTCGGCCAGCCGTTCCGCCATCCGATAGACGCGCAGAACGTGGTCGAAATCGTGGACGGCATCAGAGTCTGTGTACCAGACGCGGGCTTGGTCGATGGTGGGCATCAGTTCGATTCCTTCATCTCATCGCGCAGAGATTCGCTCCACTTAATTCCCTCGCGCATCATAAAGTACGCGCCCAAAATAGTCGGTGCGAGCCAGAGGGCGATGTGCAGGACGAGGGTATAACCGGTGGCGGCGGCCTTGTCCACGCCATAGGCTTGCAGGACGGCGATGCCCGGGGTGTCGAACGTGCCCACATAGCCCGGCGCGGACGGGATGGTGGTCGCCAAAGTCACGATGCCGTTCATCAGCATCAGCGCAAAGAACGAAACTTGAAAGTCGAAGGCATGCATCACGAACCAGTATTTGCCCGTTTCAAACAGCCAGATGACCACCGAGGTGACAAAGACCATCAACACATTGAATGGGGAACGCAGTGATTCCAATCCATCCAGAAACTTGTTCATTATCCCGATGATCTTCTCGTGCAAGCGTTTCGGCGTCAGGTGTTGGATGAACCACAACCCGACGCGCGCCGTCACATGCGGGAACATGGCCGCGAGAAGGAAGATTACCAGCGCGCCGAGGAACACGGCAGAACCCCAGATTGCTACTGACTGAATATCGCCAACAAAACCCGAGTCACTGTTGATGCGCGCCAGTTCGGGCAGGTTGAGGAACACGAAGGCCAGCATCACCACGCCGTCAAAAATGCGTTCCACGATCACCGTTGCCAGCGAGGCTGAGACCGGCACACCTTCCTTACGTTTTAGAATGACGGCTCGCAAAACTTCCCCCGCGCGGAACGGATAGATATTGTTGCCCATGTAGCCGATGCAAACGATCGGGAACATCTTGTTGGTGGGAATCGCCTTGATGGGACGCAGAAGATAATGCCAGCGCCACGCCCGCGCCCAAAGCCCCACAAGATAGACCGCCACTCCGGGGATGAGCCACCAGTATTCCGCAGATTTGACCGCGACCCAAAACGAATCCCATTCCAGACCCTGCACAGCCCAAACCACAAAAACGAGGCTGATCACCAGCCCCAGCCAGAATTGCCATTTTTTCATGGCGGGGATTTTATCATGCGGATGCGATATATAATTGTCCCATGCCTGATATCAACCGCCTCGCCCCGGACTTTGAGTTGCGCGGCCTCGATGGGCACCTCCATCGCCTGAACGACTACCGTGGCCGAATCGTCATCGTGTACTTTTGGTCGGTGGACTGTCCGCATGTGGAGCGGACGGACGCGGCCCTGCGCGCGGCGATGAATCAGTGGGGAGAGGATGTGGTTCTGCTGGCAATCGCCTCGAATGCGAATGAGTCGCTTTCAGTGTTGGAAAACGCGTCTCGGAGCCGCGGCCTGCCCACGGTCCTGATCGACGCGTCTCATTCGGTGGCGGACGCGTACGCGGCGCAGGTCACGCCCGAGGTGTTCGTCATCGACCGCGCGGGAGTCATCCGCTATCGCGGCGCAGTGGACAATGTCACCTTCCGCAAAAACAAAGTGACGCGTTCGTTTGTGGAGGAGGCGGTGGACGCATTACTGGCGGGGGAATTGCCCCCGGTGACGGAAGTCCCC
>JAYRVQ010000609.1:0-2498 GCA_041918465.1 Anaerolineales bacterium | reverse complement strand
GCGGACGAGACATGTCAGGTTTTTACAGGAGGCTGGTTGTTAACGGTATTTTACTCCCAAAAAAATCGCCCCGATAGCAGAACTCCGAGATTTTGGAAATCTCGGAGTTCTTGTTTGTTCGTTACTGCGGCCCCCACTTCATCTCCCTCGCGAAGGGAGCAAGCATCACGCGTGGACGGCCATCCACGTAAACAATCTCGGCCTGTCCGCCCTGCCACATCTGGTCGTTGGTCGCGGAGACGACGATGACGAAACTCGCGTCGGGTGACCAGAGCGACTCGGTCATCTTGTCGAAGACGTCGGGGAGCAGGACGGCGCGTCCCGTGACCCCGTCCGCCGCGGCGCGGACCAGTTGGAGGGACTCGCGTCCGCCGAATTCATCGTTCGCGGGACGGCTGGCGAAGAAGAAATACAACTGTCCATCGGGCGCGAGGAGGGGATTATCCGCGAAGTTGAATGTGCCGTTGCCCGCGTCGCCGGGGATGAGGGTGGACGTCTGTCCGCTGGCCGCGTCGACGCGCCACAAGCCAGAATTGAACATGCCCATCGAGGGATTGGCCGCGTAGAGCGCGGCGCCGTCGGGAGTCCAAGATTCTTCGCCACAGCAGATCATTGCACCCTCGTCGCCCGTCAAGCGGACGAGGGAATTGCCTGCGGGATAGTAGATCGCCAGTCCCGCGCCCTCGTAGTAGCCGAGCGTGACGGAGAGTTTCGTCCCATCGGGCGAATAGCGGCTGGGGATGTAGAGTTCGGTCGGGATGATGAGACCGTTCCCAATATCGTTGAGCAGGTTTTCGATCACGCGGTTCGAGACGCCCGTCGCGACCGAGTAGAAGTTGAGTCCGCCGTAGCCATAGGCAATGGTCTCGCCGTTCGGCGACCAGATCGCGGATTGGATGCTGTTCAAAAAGGGATTGATCTCATCCTTCACGCCGCCGTCGAGGAGCAGTTGCCGTCCCGAACCATCGGGGTTGATGAGCAACATCTGGTTGTTGGAGACGTAGACCACGCGCCCGTCATTTTGATTCACGTCAAAAGAGTCCACGTCCGCGGGCTCGGCGGTAATTTGCTTGAGAGTCCTCCCGTCACGTTCGAGGCGGAAAATTTGCAGGTGCGCGGCCGCGTCCGTGTTGAGAAAATAAAGGGAACGCGGAAGCAGGCTGGGGGTCGGTTGAGAGGCGGGAGTGGTGGCGACGGCGGGCGGGACTCCCGTCAATGCTTGCAGGGTCTGCGCGACGATGACATTTACGTCGGGCGTCGCCTGTGGCGCGGGGGCGGGGGCCGCGCAGGAAATGAGTAGGGATGCAAAAAGAAGGATAACGATAAATCGAACGGATTTCATACTGCTCCTGATGGCTGAGTTAAATGATTGGACGCGGACGCTTCGCGCGCAGATTCACGCGGATGACGCAGAAATTTTATCTTTCCGCGTTTTCCGTTTCATCCGCGTCCCGATTCTAAACCTGCTCGTATCGCTCCACCGGCACAACGAACAGCGTGGCGCGCTTCTCGCCGGGCTTGCTCTCGCCGAGACTCTCGCGCAGGACACGGATGGCCGTGTCCACGTCCGCGTCGTCCACACCGATCAGCAGGGTCGCGACTCCACTGCGGAGGAATCCGCCCGTGGACGCAATGCGCGTCACGCGGAAATTTTCGGCTGTGAGCGCCTGTGTGACGGGGTCGGCATCGTGGTCTTTGACAATGGCGATGATCATTTTCATGGTTGCGTCTCCTAAAACCTGTACACAGATTTCACGGAAAATCTTTAAAAAATCCGTGCAATCTGCATAATCCGTGTACCGAATTTAAATCTCCTCGTACTTCTCAACAGGCAAAGCCAGCACGGTCGCGCCGCCCACCGTCACCGGCACGGGCGCGGGCAGTGGCAAAGGCGTGCCTTCCATGGGCAGGGTCAGATATTCCACGCGTTGGCGACAGGTCTGGCGCAAAACTTCGAGGGCGCGCTCCTCGTTTTCGGCGGGCAGACCGATCAACACGGTCGCGTTGCGCCGTCCGAGGAATCCGCCCGCGCTGGAAAGGAAGACGACCGGCGCGCCAAAAGGTTCTAGTGCGCGCGTGGCCGCGTCCAGATCCTGTTCCTGCACCACGGCGAGCATCAAATGCTGAATCGTTTTGCTCATCGTTCCTCGCTTTCCTTTGTGAAATCAGAAAGTTAAATATAGTATAGCGTATAAAACACTGCTGATGGCACAAGTTGTGACCAGCACCAACGGGCCGCGCTTGTTCCAAATGGCGGGCGTGATGGGGTGACGCGTCCGCTCGGAGAGATTGGCTACAATTATATTCGCGGTCGAGCCGATGATCGTGCCCGTGCCGCCAAAGCCCGCGCCGAAAGCCAGCGCCCACCACAGCGGCTGGATGTCCATGCCCGACGCGCCGAGTCCATGCACGACGGGGATGAGCGCGATCGTGATCGGGACGTTATCCACCACGGCGGAGAGCAGTGCCACGATCCAGATCATCCCGATGCCGAACAG
>JAYRVQ010000608.1:0-7563 GCA_041918465.1 Anaerolineales bacterium | reverse complement strand
TCGCGACGAGATAGAGGATGGGAAGGAAACTGACGAGGGAAAAAACGTTGTAGAACAAGCGATAGCCGCGCATCAGCGATTTGCCGAGTAAATTTGTCAGCCAAGTTTTGAAAGTGTTGGATGCCAGCAGGGAATGAATCACGCCCCAGAGAAGGAGGGAGAGGAGAATGTAGTAGATGTTCATGGTTTACCTGTAAGTAACAACCAGGTTTCTTGAGAAACCTGGTTGTTGGAATTCAGCACTACGCGCCAAAGGCGGGAAGTTCCATCTTCTGCCCGCCAGCTTCAACGAGGTAATAGGGTGTCCATGCTACACCGAAGAGGTTAACGTAGATGTCAGTCTTCTTGGGGTTGACCTCGATCTCGGTGATCTTGTTGACCACGTCGCCCCAGCGCGCGTTGACCCTCTCCGCGATGCGGGCGCGTTCGGCCTGAAGTTCGGTCAGTTGTTTCTTGTATTCAGTAATGGCTTCAAGCGATTCTTCCACATCCGCCTTGGCATTTGCAGACAGGCGCTGTTTGGTGAACTGTGTGGAGACGCTTTTCTTGCGCCCAAAACCGATCAGGCCTGCACCCAGTTCGAGCAGGTTCGCGCCCGCTTCTATTTTGCGGTTCTGGAGATCGGCCTCATCCTGCTGGAGTTCGCGTTCTTCGCGCGTCAGTTTATCCTGCAGGGAGTCGATTTGCCGGTCGATCTTCCCCGCTTCTTTTTCGAGTTCCGCATCGCGGGCCTGGCTGGCGGCTTCGGAACAGGCTTTCATAAAATCAGCCTGTGAAATATCCGGGCCACCGTAGACTTTAAGCGCCTCATTGGCACGCGCTTTGACTGTCGTTGTGCGATAGACCCAGTCGGTGAAATCTTTTTGGAGCGCGGCAACTAGTTTCGCATCAGACAAGGTCGCGGCGAGGACCTCGAAACGGGCATCGGGCGCGGGGGAGGATTCCACTTTGTCGAACGCGCCGCTGGTGACAAAGTCGTCCCAACGCTGGGAACTGCGCCGTTCGGGATTCTCGATGAGCGCGGCGCGCGTCACTTCCGCATCCACGCCAAATTTTCGGTCGAGGAAACGGACCTGCGCAGAGGCCAGCAACGCGGGACGGTAGAGCACACCCATCTGTTTCGCGTCCGCAGACTGGGTCTTGCCCGCAGCGCGGAAAGCCTCGGGCAGACTATTCGTCAGCGGCAGGAAATATTCCGCGATGGAGGATGGGACGGCCGGACGCGTTGCGCTGCCACCCGCGGACGATGGGCGGTTGACGGCGGACGGTCTGGGTGCCGCGGCGGCCGCAGAAGCGGAAACAGGCTGAAAGTCTGCGAGAGAGGCGGAGGATTGCGGAGTCTCTCCGGAGGTCGTCTTCGCGCCGACAAGTCTGTTCAACGCGGGGATTTGCGTCCGCGTCAATGGGCCCGCGAGATAGTTCATCGCCCAGCGCGTCTGGAAAACAACGGGCGCTTTTTCGTGGACATTGTGCATCACAAAAACGCGCTTGCCGAGGGCGGAGATGAGTTTGTCGAGAGTGGCGCGGTCGCTTCCACCTGCCGCGCTTTCGAGACCGTCGAGCAGACGTTGTTTATCCTGGTCGGTTTGGAGTTTACCGACGATCCATGTGCCCGTGTTGGACATGCCTTTGTAATCCACATCCACGGGATTTTGCGTAGCGAGCAACATGCCCACTCCAAAGGCGCGCGCTTGTTTCAACATGCGGAGGAGGGTTTGCTTGGAGGGCGGATTGGCGGTGGGAGGCATGTAGCCAAAAATCTCGTCCATGTAGACGAGGGCACGCAGAGTAGTGGAGCCTGCCTGCGTGCGCATCCACGTTTCGACCGCGGAGAGGAGCAAGGTGACGAAGAACATGCGCTCGGCGTCGCTGAGGTGCGCGATGTAGAAAACGCTATGACGCGGGCGGCCATCTTCCGCAAAGAGCAACGCAGGAATATCGAGGTTCTGTCCCTCGCGCCAGACTTCGAAGCCGGGCGCGGCCAGAATGTTGTTGAGCATGATCGCCAAGTCCATGCGGTCTTTGGCGGGGAAGAAGTTTTCGAGCGGGAAGGCGCCCAGTTTATCAAAATCTGGTTTCTGAGCCTGTAAAACAAGTTCGGTCATATCAAGGTCTCTGCCTTGCGACCAATAAGTTTCAAAAATATTGGAGAGCAAAATGTGCTCGCGCGAGCGGAGCGGGTCCACGTTGTCCATGCCGACGAGGCCAAGAATGGCTGTGACAGTGGATGAAATGCGCTCACGCAGGATCTCGCGATTGCCCTCCCACGGAATGGTCGGCGCGGCCAGCGATGACAACACACTGACGGGAATGCCCGCATCCGAACCGGGCGTGTACACCGCGAACTCCGCCGCGTTCTTGAGCGCCAGCAGACGCTCGCGGTCGATGCCCCAATCATTCAGTCCCTTCTTCCACATGTCCGCAGTTTCTTTGGCGGCGGATTCAATGGTTTTGCCCTCACGGCGTACAACGTCCGCATCCAGCCAGGGCTGAAAATCCTGCGGGGCAAGTTCGGGAAAATGCAGGAGCAGATTGGTCAGGTCGCCCTTTGGATCAATAATGATGGCGGGGATGTTTTGGAGCGCGGCCTCTTCCAAAATGCCGACGCACAAACCTGTCTTGCCAGAGCCCGTCATACCGGTGACAAGTCCGTGCGTGGTCAGGTCGGCAGGATCGTAGAGCAGGGCTTTGTCTGCCAGTTTGCCTTTGGCAACATCGAATAGACGGCCAAGAAAAAAGTTACCTTGTGTGTCAAGCATGAGAACCTCCGCGTAGATATGTTCAATATGATAACGGTTTTTGAAGGTGGGCACAAGTGTAAAAAAAGGAACCCGTTTCTTTTGAAAACGGGTTCCTGAAACTCCAACTAGTCATCATCCGGCTGATCGTCGCCTCCCCCACCAGAATCGCTCTCGTCATCCCCTCCGTCAGAATCATCGTCGCTGGAATCATCGTCCGAGGAATCACCGGAATTGTCATCCGACAAATCAGAATCACCTTCCGAGCCGCCATTGCCATCGCCTTCGCCAAAAATCACCTTCGTAGCGATAAACACGCCGTTGGCATCCACGTAGCCTTCGATGGTCACTTCTGCGCCGGGCGCGGGCGTGCCCACAATTTCCGCGCCGCTTACATTCACCATTTGACCATCAACGATCCAGGTCGTTCCATTGATGGACTCGACCACGCCTGTGACTTTGATCTTTTCACCGGACGATGAATCTTCGCCGTCATCTTCCGCTTCATTATCGGACGATGAGCCTGAATCCGTTTCCGGACGCGTATCGCCACCTTCATCGTCTCCGCCATCCTCCTCCCCACCCTCGGATTCATTTTCATCTTCAGGTTTTGGCGTGGGGATGGGCGTGCCCGGCGGGACAAGATTCACTCGTTGCGCGTCCACCGCGCCAGTGGAAGTTGTCACACCAAAGACCGTCACCACCGACCCAACATTGACGGGTTCAGTCGGCAAGGCAGTTTGCGCTGTGATCAACACGGGGATGCCGGAGACCTTCCATTGTCCATCCGATTGGGCGGTAACATATCCAGAAAAGGAGATGGGTTCCATGCGGCCTTCAGCGAGTAGTTCGTTAATCTCTTCCTGGCGTTCATCCTCGTATTCCAGTTCAAGGTTTTCGCGTTCACCTTCGCCGAACGCGAAAAGCAGGCGCATATCCTCCCACGTCCGCTTGACGGGATAGAGATTGTCGCCGGGCAGGGATGTTGTGGAGGCATTCACCAGTCCCGTACCGCTGAGGAAGAAGACGACCAGCATGAGCGCGACTGCCAACGGACGAAAGTTGAATAGCCAGGTACGGCGCGGGGAGCGTTTGGATTCGCGCATTTCCGCGGCGCGCTGGAGCAGGCGGGCGCGTCCGCGGCGCTGAATCGCGTCCGAAGGCGGCGACCCACCCAAAGTCTGCGCGTGAAGCGAGGCTTCGAGCATCGGGCGCAGGTCCGCGGCCAGCGCGGGGAAGCGCGCCAGGGCGGCGTCCAGCGTCTCGCCATTTTCAAGAGCCTGCAGGCAGGTCTCTAAAGCGTCAAAAAGTTTTTCATTCATAAGCCACCTCCCCAACTCCGCGCTGGAGGGAAGCCAGGGCACGGAATTGCAGGGCTTTTACGGCATTGACATTCTTGTTCAAAACAGCCGCAGTTTCTTCAATGGAATATCCTTCGCCAAAACGCAGTGCCAGCACGTGTTGTTGTTCGGGAGTAAGGTTGCTCATTGCATGACGGACGGCGCGTTGATTTTCGCGAAGTTCGATCTCTGTGATGGGGACGGCCAGCGGGTCGAGCATGTTCTCGGAGATTTGCTCGGTGGGACGGCGATAGGCGCGCCGCATATGATCGGTAACGACGTGCGAGGCCGTACCCAGCAACCAGGCTTTGAGATTGGTCTGCGGACTGCGCCCGCGCTGGCTGGCTTCCAGCAGGCGGACGAACACATCGCTGGAAATATCTTCAGCGGTCTGTTCATCGCCGACGCGATAACGGACGTAGCGATACACGTCCGAAAAGTAGCGGTCGTATACCGCGGCAATGACCTGCGGATCGAGATCACGCAGGCCGTCCAATTCGCGTTGTTCAGTGGATACAATCATAAGTCGTCCGGGGTACCAGAAAGTTTGAGAACGGGATTCTGGCGGTTGCATAGTATATCACCGAGGCTGGCCTGCCCGACTCAACGGGCAGGCCAGTGATCTTATCTGTTAGTCATCGTCACCGGAGTCATCGGAGTCATCGTCTGAACTGTCGTCATCTGAGTCATCATCATCCGAGTCGTCGCTTGAGTCATCGTCCGAGTCATCATCGTCATCCGAATTGTCATCCGAACCATCATCGGAGCCACTGCTGTCGGTTCCATTCTGGACCTCGGTGATGGAGAGGGTGCCATCGGCGTTTGCAACAAAGTGGATCTTGACGGTATCGCCGACTGCCAGGTTGGCGGGGATTTCCGCGCCGGGGGCGAGGGTATAAGTTACGCCATCGATGGTGATCTGGTCGCCGTTGATGGCTTCAACCACACCGACGAGTTCCTGCTGGTCATCATCGGGATCGGGTGTCGCGGATGGATCAGGCGTGGCCGAAGGATCGGGGGTGGCTGACGGGTCAGGCGTGGAGGTCGCGTCTCCAGCGGCGCCGGGTGCGAGTCCCTGCGCGGCCAGGGCACTGGGCGCTTCCACGCGGCTGACGTTCACAGTTCCATCCTGAGCGACGGTGCCTTTGAGGCGGACGGTATCACCGACGTTGAACTTTGCACCGCCAAGAGTCTGGACATCCACAACCACGGGCTGGCCATTGACGGTCCACTGGTTGCCATTGATGGCGTCAATCGTGCCGGTGAATTCCACCGGTGCAGATTCGGCCTTGTCCGCGCCACCAACAGGCAGGTTGGCCGCCGGGGCAGAGGCGCTCGTTCCACAAGCACTCAGAACGAGAACAAGCAGGGTAAATCCAGCAAGCACACTAAAGCGAAGGTTTTGTTTCATGTTTGGGCTCCTTATTTTGGATACGTTACATCCAATTAGTCGAGTGTGGGATGTAAAAGTTACGGCTTGTCCTGACAAAAAAGAGACTGTCTCTTCATAAGAGACAGTCTCTTGAGAACTGGATTTGAAAATGGAAAGGACTTACGGCTGTTGCGCCGCGTCGAACACGCGCTCGAACTCTTCCAAAAACAACCTCGCGATCTCCGGACTAAATAATATGACCAGGTTCTCATCGTTGCGGTCTTCGGCAGAACCGGTAAAGTTATACGAGCCAATGACAACAATGGAATGGTCAATGATGATGACTTTGTGATGCATCTGTCCGCTGTTGCCATCCCGGCGGACATCCAGTTCAGACTGAACAAACAGGTCGAATTCCGTGCCCTGATTCGATTCGACTTGTGAATCCTCCATGACGCCTGCCACGGTCACGCCCGCCGCGGCCTGGTCACGGATGGCCTGCGCGAGGCTGTCTGAAGTGAAGGAAAACGCCATGAAATAGATGCTTTCCTGCGCGCCAAGCAGAAGTTCCAACAGACGCGAGGCGACATCGTCGTCAGGCGAGAAATACGTCTCGACCTGGAGACCATCCACAGTCACAGAGGGATTCGGGGTGGATGCAATCGAATCGGGTCCGAACAGGTCGTCCGAATACATTTCCTCGAACTCGGTCAGATAATTCTCCGCCACCTTCACCGAGCGGATATGGACAAGATTATTATTATCGTCATATGCGCCGTTGACAGTGAAATTCATCGAGCCTGTCCAAACCTCGGAGCGGTCAATGATGACGAACTTATCGTGCATCAAGCCCTCGCGGCGGTCACCCAGGATCGGCAAGCCGCCCTCGATCAACGCCTGCGGCACAGAACGCTCGCGGTTGTCGCTTTCCATCACCACGCGGACGGCAACGCCGCGGTCACGGGCACGCAAAAGCGCGTTGCCCAGTTCACGCAGGCTGAGACTGTAAATGGCAACATCCACGCTCAAGCGCGCCGCGTCAATCGACGCGATGATGGCTTGTTCAATTCCGCCCGATTCTTGTCTGGATGCGGGATTGGCAGGATCGGTAAAATAGATTTCGAAAAACGAACCCTGATAGCCATATCCCACATGAACGGGAATCTCTTCAATGAAAGGAGGGGCTGGCGTATCTGTTTCAGGCGGGATAGTGAGAGGGGGCATCTCTGTTGATGTCACAGTGACAGGCGCGCAGGCAGAGAGGAGGAGGGAAATGAATAAAACGTAAAACGGAATGCGCTTGGGCATGGATGTCTCCTTTGGTTGGTTGGAGCAATTATACAGGAGGCGGATGTATAATCTCATTATGGACACACCTTCCTTGATAAATTACATCCTCCGCGATGAGACCGACATTCAACGCCTGCGTGCTTTCATTAAATCCCTTCGGCGCGAATCAAATTTAGGCGATTTCGAAGAGCAGATCCAACTGCCTGACGTCCGCTCAACTGCGCGGCTCTGGGAACGCGGGGACGAGATCATTGCCGTTGTCTACGTGGACGCGGGAAACAATCTTCGGTTTGAGATCGCGGATGGATTTCGCTCAGACGAGTTGGAAAAAGAAATCGTGGATTGGGGTCTCAATAGCGTGAGACAGCGCAACGCTAAGACAGGCGAGCAAAACACACTCGACGCCTCCTGCCGCGCAGATGACCTGACGCAACTCCGCTTCCTCGAGAAATTTGGCTTTGTGCGCGAGTCTATCCGCTCGCTGGAGTATTCCCGTTCATTGACCGAACCCATTGAATATCATCCACTCCCGTCAGGTTTCACTATCCGCAGTGTGACAGGCGAAGGCGAAGTCGACGCGCTCGTGTCCCTGCACCGCGCCGCCTTCGGGACCGATAACATGACGGTCGAGGAACGTCTCGCCATCATGCGCGCCCCGAATTACGCTCCGAGTCTGGACCTCGTGGCGGTCGCGCCGAACGGAGATCTGTCCGCGTTTTGCATTTGCGGACTCGAGCAGGAACAAATCGGTTACACCGATCCTATCGGGACACATCCGCGTTATCAAAAACTTGGGTTGGGCAAGGCCATCGTCAGCGCGGGG
>JAYRVQ010000607.1:0-6923 GCA_041918465.1 Anaerolineales bacterium | reverse complement strand
GTTTTGCAAGGGTGCTGTTATGAAAGATTTTTCCACGACAGTTAAAATCACCTCGGAGCAAATATGCCCGAAAAGAACACCATCTTGTACGTTGAAGATAATTCCGATAATCGCATCCTTGTGCGCCGCGTGCTGGAGGCAGAGGGCTATCAAATTGCCGAGGCAAGCAATGCCGAGGATGCCATGCAAAAGATACAGTCTGTGCGGCCCAACCTGATCCTGATGGACATCAACATGCCTGGCGTGGACGGCTACGCCCTGACTGCTCGCATCAAAGCGACCCCGGGGTTTGCCACTGTTCCGATCGTGGCTGTCACAGCGAACGTGATGCGCGGCGACCGCGAAAAGTCGTTGGAAGCCGGGTGCGACGGCTACATCCAAAAACCGATTGACATTGATATTTTGTCCCAGCAGATCGAGCGATTCCTGGCGAGGCAATCCAATGGCTAACCCACCTGTCAGCGACCCACAACCCATCCACAAACAGAGCGTCCCCAACGAGACTACCGTGCTGGTGGTGGAGGATAACGTCTCCAACTTTGTGCTGATCGCGCGCATGCTGGGTTATCTGGGAATCCACTGTGAATGGAAAACGTCGGGATATGAAGTCGTGGAATTCGCCGACACGCTCTCCCACCTCGACCTGATCCTGATGGATATCCGCCTGCCTTACGAGGATGGGTACGGCGCATTGAAGAAGATCCGCTTGGCTGAACATTTAAGATCCATACCGATTGTCGCGGTTACCGCCGAGGCCAGCGAAGAACAGATGAGAAAAGCCCGCGAATCGGGTTTCGATGGTTTCCTCGGCAAGCCGCTGGACCCCGATCGCTTTCCTGAACAAATTCGCAGAATTTTAAATGGCGACCCGGTCTGGGAATACACATAATCCACAATGAGCGCATCCTCCTTCCTCCCGAAAAAAACCACAGGGCAAAACAAACCCAGAAGCCTGGCGACCAGGATCATTGTGACTCTGGTGGTTTTTACGTTCATCCCACTCGCCCTGATGGCGGGAGCGGCTTATTTTCGGACGAGGCAATTATTGCGCGAACAAGTGGTGACGCAAATGCAAAACCTGGTCACCACCGAAATGTCCGCGGCGCAGAACGCGATGAAGATCAAACAGATCCGGCTGGACCGAATCGCCCGCCGGTCTGACTTCGCCGCTTCCATGCAAGCGCTCTTGAGTGAGCAAAGAGGCAGTCCGGCCTTCACCGAGGCCCGCAATAAAGTAATCTCCATTTTCGAAGAGATCAACCGCGAGGAAGGCAACCCTGTTTTCAACCTGGTTTTTGTGGCAAATTCGGACGGCGTGATCCTGGCGGCCAGCAATCGCAAATGGGAGGGGACCTCTCTTATCACTTCCCCATCCTACGCGGGCATGAAAGAACAGGACAATCAATCCTTCGGTGTATTCGATCTCGTCCCGTTCTATCCCGGACAATTCAGCCTGGTGACCGTGGAGCAGTACAGCGCGTCCAATGGAACAAGACGCGCCATGATCGCGGGCGTTTCAGATGAACAATATGCCCTGGCCATTCTCAAATCCCTGGTGGATCTGACTCCCAACTCCCGCGCTTATTTTGTCTCAAATTATGGCGGTTACATCGGCCTCGATCCATATACAGGAGGAGTACAGAGATTCCTTTCCGCCGCGGAGCAACGGGAAACGCTGACAGAGGCCTTTGCTCCAATGATGGAGCCCGGCGCGGACTTTTTCCCATCCACATTGAACTATCGCAATGAAACGGGAGAATCGGTCCTTGCAGAAGCCATCTGGCTGGATGAACTGCAAAGTGGGGTTGTACTGGAAGTGCCCACGGTCTCGATCTTCGGACATCTCAACAGCCTGATCCCGTTTACGATCATCATCGTGATCGTCACGCTCATCTTCCTGGTGATCACCATCAGCGCAAGCACCAATCGGGTGGTCAAACCCATTCTTGCGCTGGCAGGCGTCACCAGCCGGTTCGCGCAAGGAAATCTCGAAGAACGCGCGCCCGTGCAGAGCAACGATGAAGTAGGCCTGCTCGCAACCTCCTTCAACAGCATGGCGGACCAACTGGGTCAAATGTATCGCTCGCTTCAAGAGCAGGTGGAGGAGCGCACACGCCAGATCCGTACCGCGGCTGAAGTGGCGCAAGGCCTGACCACATCCTTTAACCTCGATGAGTTGTTGCAGACAACAGTCCACCTGATTGTGGAACGATTTGGTTTTTATCACGCCGGAATTTTCATGATCGACTCAAGCGGCAGGCGCGCCTCCCTGCGCGCCGCGCATGGACCGTCTGCCGAGGAAATGCTAAAGCGCGGCCACCAGCTGGAAGTCGGGTCTGACTCGATTGTCGGTTGGTCGTCTGCTAATTTGAAGCCACGCGTCGCCGCGGACGTGGAGCAGGATCCCGTCTATCGGAAGAATCCCCTACTCCCCGGCACGCGCGCAGAGGCGGGCATCCCGATCGCGTTAGGCAACATTGCACTGGGCGTGCTGGATGTGCAAAGCACGGAACCGCACGTGTTCGATGAGGAAATGATCATCGTTTTACAGACGCTCGCGAACCAGATCGCGGCCGCCATCCACAATGCCACCCTGGCTGAAAGCGCAAGGTTGGACGCGCCGGAGGCTGAACGAGTGTATCGGCTCAGCCACGAAATCGCCCAAGCAGATTCGGTGGAGGAGGCGCTGGCGGCTCTTGGTCGCGTCATGAAAGAGACACCGCATCCTTCGATTGTGATGCAGTTGAGGGAACAGGATTCAGAGGTTGTAGCGATTGGCAACCCCATCCGCGAGGTCAAGGCAGGCGCGCTCCAAAAGGTCGGCGTCAGAATGCAGGATGTCGCGCGCCAGATCCAGGCTCCGGTGCTGGTCAACGACCTGGTCAGGGCTGAGAATCTGCCCGCCGGACTGGCGCGTCCGTTGCGCGATATCGGTTGCAAGAGCGGCGCGTTCCTGCCCATTTTCACGCAGGGACAATTATCCGCGATGTTATTGATCGGCGAACAGCCCGGCCAGCCATTGACCAGCCAGACGGTGCGTCCATATACCAACATTATCAGTTTGTTGACCGCCACGTTGGAAAAAATAAAAGCGTTGGCCGATTCACAGACCCGCCTAACAGAGTTGGAGGCGTTTTCATCCTTCAACCAGACAGCGCTTTCGGCCACCGATGTAAATGTGTTTTACGCCACCCTGCAAACACAGGTCCAGCGCGTGATCGGGAATTACAGTTTTGTCGTGGCGCTATATGATGCAAAAAGTAATTCCATCAGCATTCCATATTTATTTGAGGATGGCAACATCCAAAACATCGAGCCATTCCCATTGGGAGAAGGGTTGACCTCGGTTCTGATTCGCACCCGCCGCCCGCTTCTATTGGTGGAGGATACCGAAAAACAGGCACTCGCCTTGGGGGCCAAAATCCACGGCAAGCCCGCCAAATCGTGGTTGGGAGTTCCGCTCATCATTAATGAAGAACCGATCGGGGCGCTGATCATCCAGGACCTTGAACGCGAACATTGCTTCAATGAACGCGACCTGCACTTCCTGAACGAGTTGGGAAAACAAATGGCGGGCGTCATTCAGAATATCCGACTGTTAGACCAAAGCCGTCGCGCCACCCTGCAACTGCAAACTGCCGCCGAAATTGCGCGCGATATCAGTGGTTCGCTCAACCTGGATGAACTGCTCCTGCGCGCTGTCAACCTGACGCGCGAACGCTTTAGTTTTTATCACGCCAGCATCTTTTTACTCGACCTGCGCGGCGAGTTCGCGGTCATCCGTGAGGCTACCGGCGAGGCGGGCGCACAACTAAAGCGCATGGGACACAAACTGGGGGTTGGATCGAAATCCATCGTCGGCTATGTTTCCGGGCGAGGCGAAACATTGGTGGTGAATGATACATTGAAAGATGCCACTTATTTCGCCAACCCAATTCTGCCGGATACGCGTTCGGAGGCCGCCATCCCTCTCAAGGTCGGTGAACGCATCCTTGGGGTGTTGGATGTGCAAAGCGCGCAACCTTACGCCTTCAACGAGGAGAACCTGCGCACGCTTCAAATCCTGGCTGACCAACTGGCAGTGGCGGTGGTGAACACAGAATTGTTCGCCGAGACTCAGGAACACCTTTCCGAACATCGTCTGCTCCACCACATTACAACGTCAGCCGCTTCGGGAACCACACTGGAAGAGGCGCTGGAAACCACCGTCAAAGGCCTGCAGGTTACGCTCGGCGGAGACCGCGTCTCCATTCTGCTCCTAAATAAGGAGCGCAAAATCCTGGAACTGCGCGCCTGGGTGGGATATTCCGAGGATGCCGCGAGTGTGCTGGTCCCCATGGGTTCAGGCATCACAGGCTGGGTTGCCGCGCATCGAAAGCTCCTGCGCGTGGACGATGTGACCAGGGATCCGCGCTACATCACGGTCAGTGAAAACACCCGTTCCGAACTCGCCATACCCCTGCTTTACCGCAATGAACTTCTTGGGGTGCTCAATGTGGAAAGCGAACAAGTGGCGGCCTATTCAGAAAATGATGAGGAAATGCTCGGCACACTTGCCGGAAGCCTGGCGGCCATCATTGCCAATGCCCGCCTGCTCGACCAGATCCGCCGACAGTCTGAACGCGAGCGCCTGCTCTACGAAGTGACCAGCAAGATCCGTCACTCCACCAACATTCAAACCATCCTTGCAACCACGGCCAGTGAAATCACGAGGGCGGTAGGCGCGCGCCGCACCCAGATCAAGATTGGCATGGAAGAGCAACCCGACAGAAACGCCAAAGTCACAGACTAGTGAGTAATGCAATGAATATCAAGAGCACAACATCCCTGTTCGAGTGGCTATTACGCAAAACTGGCGGCTACTTTCTCCTGGTAATTGCAGGGATCGCGCAGATCGGCACCTATCTTTTCACCATCCCTGTCTCCCTGTACATTCGACTGAATGCAGGGTTTACCAATGAACAATTCGGCCAATTGTGGTCCACCGCCATGATTTCGATGTCGCTGGCATTGGGAATCCTTCTGGCCTACACCTATTTTTCGAACCGGCAGGCTTTCATCCGCCTGCAAGCAGTTGTAAAAGGAACATCACTGCCAGAGAATCATGCCGATGAACAACAAGCGTGGAGACAGCTCTCGGCGCTCCCCTGGCGCTATGCTCGAAGCGCATTCCTGATCACCCTCCTAATCGGTTTTGCCCCAATGCTGGTTTTCGCGGCTCTCGCCCTGCACCTTCAAACCGACCAAATTATTTACGCGGCGTTGGGAGTATTGATTTCCTCCTTGAGCACCCTCACACTGGGTACGATCGTGGTGGAAGGCATGCTCACCCCTGCCCGTCAGGTTCTCCTGCCCAAAGCCTATGACGCGCAACTCGCTGGAACATCTGGTTTAAAAATTCTCCCGAAGCTTAGCCTGATCATCCTAACCTTAATTGTCATTGGCATCCTTCTGGTGGCGCCCATTGGTTATCGGTTCACCGTATTGGCCCTGCAATCACCAGACCAACCCAACCTATTGCTCAACTATCAGATTCAATCCCTCGGATTCAGCCTGTTGGCGATCCTGCTCGGCGCTGGTTTGGCCTGGATGCTTTCCCAATCCGTCTCTGTCCCGCTTAATAATCTGGTGAATGTTTTTCAAAAAGTAGAGCGGGGTGACATGAGCCAGATTGCGCCTGTCGTTTCTTCCGACGAGACCGGTGAATTAACGGTTTTCTTTAACCGCATGCTTGCCCGCGTCAGCGATCTGCAAAGCAAACTCGAGGTACAGGTGACTGAGCGCACTTCGCAACTTGCGGCAGTGAACGAGGTCGGACGAGCCATCAGTGCAATCCTCGATCCTGATGAGTTAATGGAAAAAGTTGTAAAACTGATTTCTGATCGTTTCGGGCATTACTACTCAGCCATTTTCCTCTTAGATGACACTGGTAAATGGGCTGAACTGAAAAGCGCGACAGGCGAGGCGGGACGCGTACTACGCGAATCGCGACATCGGCTGGCTGTGGATAGTAAAAGCATGGTGGGGACGGCCATCAACCAGAGACAGGCACGCATCGCTCTAGACGTTGGGCTGGAACCTGTCCGCTTCAACAATCCCCTGCTCCCCTACACCCGTTCCGAGATCGCCCTCCCCCTTATCGTGGGTGAACGCATTCTGGGCGCATTGGATGTTCAGTCCACGCGCGAGTCCGCTTTTGGAGAGGAAGACATCGAAACCTTCCAAAACATGGTCAACCAGGTGGCCGTTGCTCTTGAGAACGCACGTCTCTTCCAGGAAGCAGACCAGCGCATCCAGGAATTGCAGGTCATCCAACGTCAGTACCTGCACAAGGCGTGGACCTCTCTTTCCACCACAAATAACCAACTCGAATATAACGTTGGGGATGAAATCCTGTCAGAAACGGAAACAGCCATCCAGGTCCCACTTGCGTTGCGTGACGAGGTCATCGGCCAGATCAGCCTGACAGGCGATGAGGAGTGGTCGCCTGAGGAACGCGCCTGGGTTGAGTCTGTCGCCACCCAGGCCGCCATCGCTCTCGAAAACGCCCGGTTGATGGAAGACGGCCAGAAGCAGGCCAGAATCGAGCGAACCGTGGCAGAGATCACAACCAAGGTTTGGTCTGCTAATACCATTGACGGCATCCTGCAAACCGCCGCAAAGGAAATTGGTCACGCGCTCAATCTCTCTGAGGCCACCATTGAACTGCACGTTGACGAGCAAGGAGCGGCTGAAAATGAATAAAGGACAGCGTTTCCTGCCCCTGCGCGTAAAACTGGCGATCGGGTTTGCGCTGATCTCCATACTGGCGGTTGGGTCAACCTCGTTTATATATTATCAAAACTCAAAGACGCAATTGAGGCAAGGCATTCGAGATCGCCTGCTGGATTCAGTTTCCATCGCAGCCTTGCAAGTGGACAGCC
>JAYRVQ010000606.1:0-1777 GCA_041918465.1 Anaerolineales bacterium | reverse complement strand
GCCGCGCGCAAATGGCGCGCAAAGTAAACGCGAGTGCGTCGCACCAGGTTTAACGGGAATCTTCCAAGCGAAGGCCAATTTCGTTAGAGGTTTAATCCCAAATTGAAGGTGCGACGCACCCTCCCCCTTGTCCATGGCCCACACCCAAGTCAACTTCTGCCCGCGTTGCGGAACCCCCATCAAACTCGAAAAGAAATTCGGCAAAGTCCGTCCCGTCTGCCCCTCGTGTAATTGGATATACTTCGCCGACCCAAAAGTCGCCGCGGCTGTCCTCGTCGAGCAGGAGGGACGCGTTCTCCTCGTCCGACGCGTGAACGAGCCCTTCCGCGGTTTGTGGACTCTGCCCGCGGGCTTCGTGGATGCGGACGAGAATCCCGCCTCAGCCGCCGGGAGGGAATGCTTGGAGGAGACAGGCCTATCGGTCCGCGTGACGCGGGTGCTGGAGGTTGTCGCGGGCCGCGAACACGAGCGCGGCGCGGACTTCGTCATCGTCTACGCCGCGGAAGTCGAATCGGGGATTTTGCTCGCGGCCGATGACGCGGATGAAGTCGGCTGGTTCCTCCGCTCTGACCTGCCTCCGCTGGCGTTCAAGGCCACACGTTCGATCCTTGGTCAATATTAGCCCAAAAAAATATTCTCGAATATAATCCGGAGAAATTCCAACTTTAAAGAGGAGATGCAAATGAAAGCCAAAGGGTTTGTTTTCATATTTCTGTTGATGGTTCTTTTATTGGCTGTGGGACTGGCCTGCTCCGGGGCATCCAATCCGGCGCCTGCCATCACTCCCATCCAACAGGGACAGCCCAATCAGCCCGCCCAAACAAAACCCACTCCCGTGCCGCAACAACCCACCCAGCCGCCTTCGAATGATTCCGGCGGTTTGAAAACATTTACTGACGAGAACAATCTGTATACCATCCAGGTTCCGTCCGATTGGATTTACTCGCAAAATACGGGTGACAATTATTATATCGACCAGTTCAAATCGCCCGATGAACAGGCGCTGGTGGAGAACATTGTCTATGACGATGGCACCACGTTCAACGGCAGTCAGAAAGGCAAATTCGCGCTTCAACTGATCTACCAGTTCTACAGCAAAACTGGCACATCGTCTGACATCAAAATCACCAGCGACCAGTTAATGGATGATGGCTCCGAGCGCCTGCTCTGGGAATCTAAATCGGGCGGCTATTCGGGCGCTTCCTACTTTGAGACGCGCGCAGGCCGAACCACCTTCCTAATGTTCACCATCGAGTGGCTCAACGATGCCGAGGATCTTTACCTCGATACGCTCAACGAAATCGTGGCGAGTTACGACATCCCGTAATCCATCCCAACCCGTTTCAAAGTGACAGTCACTTCCGAAGTGACTGTCACTTTGCTTTGTGCTACAATATTTTTGATGACCCTCACCGACGTTCGTCCCTCCCCAATTGCTGGCGCGTGGTACGAAGGCGACCGCGACCGCCTCGCCCGCGCAGTGGATGGCTACCTCGACGCGGCCAAGATTCCCGCGCTAAATGGGGATGTGGTGGCCGTCATCTCGCCCCACGCGGGACACCGTTACAGCGGACCCGTCGCGGGCTATGCCTTCGCCCCGCTTCGCGCGCGGACCTTTGATCTGGTCGCCGTCATCTCGCCGTTTCACCAGCCTGCATATCAACCGTTGATCACCACCGCCCATTCCGCCTATGCCACGCCTCTGGGCTCGATCTCCGTGGACAAAGAGTCCATGCTCGCGTTGGACGCGGCGCTCAAAATCGAACTGGGTTTCGGC